>JBEICW010000305.1:0-4563 GCA_040383785.1 Ignavibacteria bacterium
TATTTATATATATATATAATTTAAAAACTAAAACTTATTATTTATTTACCAATCTATTTTAACTTTGATATTTGCTTCGGTTGAGAAAGATTTTAATATAGGTGTTGATAACTTACCAACAGCTAATAACTCTTGACTATCATTATACAAACCAATGGTTGTAATAAATACCTTAGGGTCTTGTATCATTGTTAAATGTTTAATATCACCTAAACTACCGGTTGTAAAACTTGGATTAGTTGAAAAGTTATATTCAGTATTTTTTAATCTTGCATAATAATATGTTGATGTTATTATCTCACTTGCACGACCTTCTATTGCTGAACCGGTTTTAATTACTGCACTACCAGACAATGATGTAAATAACTTATACGCATTATCACCATTAGCATTACTACCGGTAACAGTATTAAATGATAATTCAGTATTCAATACATTTGCATTTAATACAATCACACCGTGTTCAGGATAAACCAAACCATAACTTTGTGTTGAAGCTGTATAAACACCATTACTTATACTACCAGACACAATGTTATAAACTCGACCGGTGTCGGTCAATGATGATACATATTCATTGCTATCACCGGAGTCATCAATCAATGTAATTAATTTATTTGAACCGGATACAGCAACATTAGAACCGGTATAAACTGAATTAACAAAACCACCACCGTTTAATTCAGCTAATGATATTTGCCAATTACCTGGGTCTAATCTTTGTTTAAATCTCTCACGTTTAAAATTTAATACGTAAATATGCTCACTTGTTATTGCATTATTAAACTTAAATAAATCAGTACCAGCATCCAGTAATATTTGCTTATATTGTTTATATATTGCCTTAGATGGATATATTGTTTGTGGTGAACCAATTTCAGAACCATTACCATCAACATTACCATAAGTAATTGAAAATTCATTTTCAAGTGAACTACTAAGACGAACTACATCATAATAGTATTTTCGTTGATTTGTAGTTTGATAACTCGCTGTATGTAAGGTTAATAACTCCGGTACTTCATCACTAAACAAAGGAGATGTAACAATCTCCTTTTGATTTTCTATTATATCAGTTTCATAATTAAAACCAGTAAATACCCTACCATTTGATAATAGTGTATTCAGTCTAGTATTTTGGTCTATTACATCATTTAAAAGTGCCATATCGGATATTTCTTATTTTAATTTGTTTTTTATAAATTATAGATTTATAATTTTATCTAAATTCTTTTCTTGTTGCTTAAATAAAGGTGTTACCTTACCTGTAAATTTAGATATAAAGTCACCTATCATTTTAAATAGATTACCAAAGAACGATTCACTAATGATTCCTCTCTTACCTTTTAATGAATTGATATAATTCTCTTGTTTTAATTTTCTAACTCTACCTTTAATTAATGTAAATGAGGTGTTAGCATTTTCAATTTCATTCAACATCTTAACATGTGTTTCATCAACATTCTTTAAGTATGTTCTCAACTCATTCATTATATTAGTGTAATTAACATTCTTTCTACCTTTACCACCAGCAACCTGCCAAGTTTTATATACCTCGTGATACATCTCATATATTGCATCTCCGGCTTTAACAAACTTAACTTTTAATTGTGATATACTAGCTAGTATAGGAAGTAATTGGTATCTAACTTCTGGTTCTGGTTCATTTACTGATTTCAACGCTTCGATTTCAGCTTGTAATTGTTTAACTTGTGCTTCTTTAATCTCAATTTCAGATACATATTCAGTAAATTTATCAGCCCATTCTTGGAACTCTTCCGGGTCAATACCTACATCACTAACATCTAATGTTACATTTTGAATATCAGTTTTTCTACCTGGCTTCCAACCGTGTTTAGATAATACATCAATCGGATTGAAATCTTTAAAATCCAATTCATTTATTTGTTTTCTATTTGTTATTGCATTACGCATATTCTACATACCAAAATTAAATTTATATATAAATAATTAATATTCTAATTTTACAGTTATACTAGTTTCATTTGTAAATGATTTCAATATAGGTTTTGATAATTTAGCTACAGCTAATAATTCATAATTATCATTATACATACCAATACTTGTAATAAATGTCTTAGGGTCTCTTAAAAAAGTAGGGTGTCTAAAATCACCATCGGTATTACTAACAAAAGTTGGATTATTACTAAAATTATATTCATAGTTTCTAACTCTTAAAAAGTAATGTGATGTTGTTCTTAACTTAACATTTCTCGCATCAAATGTTTTACCCTCTACTCTACTACCAGTTAATGTTGCACTACCTGATATTGATGTAAATAATTTATAAGCATTATCTCCATTAACATTAGAACCAGATACGGTATTAAATGATAATTCAGTATTAAGTTTTTTAGCATCTAAAATTATCACACCAAGGTTAGGATATACATAACCATAATGACTACCGGTTGAATAAATACCATTTGATACTGAACCAGAATATACTTTATATTGATTATTTATTAAGCCACCAACTGATACACTCTCATCAGTATCTAAACTATCATCAACCAATGTTATTATTTTAGCACTTCCACTAATTTGAACATTTGAACCTGTATAAACTGAATTAGCAAAACCAGTTCCATTTAATTCAGATAAGTTTAATTCCCAATTACCTGGATCTAATTTATCTTTTAATCTATCTTTTGATACGTTGATGACATATATATCTTCCATAAAGTCACCGTTATCATTTTTAAACTTTCTAGCTCTATTAATTGTATCAGTTAATAATAAATATTGTGAATATATTGCACGTGAAGGAGAGTCATTTAATTGACCACCACCGGCATAACTTCCACTACCTTGATTATGACCATAGGCAACGGAAAATTCAATGTCACATGTTTTAGCAGTTGGATTAAATAAAACATCATAATAATACTCCTTTTGTTTTTGTGTTTGATAACTAGCAGTAAAAAATAAATTCATACTACCGGTTACACCTGTTGAACATTGTTGTCCATTATTACCCCATATACCTCTTGTAATAACTTGTCCTGTTTGTTCAACAACATCATTCGCATAATTTAATCTAGTATGAGTCCTGCTATTAGAAGGAGGTAAAGGCATTGGAGGAGGATTGTAAGTTGTTGTTCCACCACCGCCACCACCACCTGTATTACCGCCACCACCTGTATTACCGCCGCCTGTGTTGTATCTAACAAATACAGTTGAACCATCTGGTCTTGATTCCCAATATCCTTCTGATGTTGCACTATAATCAAATGGTAAAGTTACAGTATTACTACCCAAACCAGGGCCTACACTTGTAGTATTACCACCAATACTAAAACCACTCAAACCAACTGTATTACCACCAATACGATTTAACACATCAATTTGTTGTTGCATATTAGCATCAGCTCTTCTTCTTCGTTCGGCTTCCATTTCAGCAAGTATTCTTTGTTGTCTCTCGTAATTTTCTCTTTCTCTTTGTAGTCTACCAACGTCAGACGAACCACCACCCATACCAGGAATAGTAGGCATAGGAAGATTAGTATCTGGATTTGGATTTGTCCACATATCGGATTGTGTCATACTATTGTTTGCTGTATAAACAGGGTAGGCGGTTGTTGCATCCAATGTTAATCCACCCATACCCGAACTCATACCACCAAATCCACCACCGGACGGCATTCCACCACCAGTTCCCGGAGGCATTCCACCATAAGTAGGTATACCACCACCGCCCATTTGTTGTAATTGGAGTTGTTGCATTTGTGCTTGTAGCAAAGGATTTAAATATGTTGCCATTATCTTTTATTCTCAAATTTATTTTTTATATAATTCAAATTAATACATTAATTAATCTAACGTTGCAGAAGTACCTGATGTTGCAACTGTTGTTTTCTTAACTGTTATATTAACAACAATTCTACCACCTGTTTCATTACCAATTATTGTTACCGTTGCAGTCTTATCTTTCAATGGTTGGTTTTTAGCAATTACTTCAAATTCTCTACCAACTATTGCAATTGATTGAGGACTTTCAGTATCACCGATAGACATAGGTACAGTCGGTCCGTACGGCACCTCAGCACCGGTTGCAACTCTAATCATACAAGCATCACTATCAGATAATATTGCTGTGTAACCAAGTGTTGAATTACCATTAGGGAAATTAGATGTTGATGGTGATATTTTTGATGTTACACCAGGACCATTTAATACTAAATCAGTTGTTGGAACACTAACAATAGGTATTCTTATTGTCTTCTTACTTAATGTAATCAATTTATATTTCATTAATTGATTTTCATCTGGTACAGGTTCAACAATAGGCATATTCTCAATTATTGTGGAGTAGTAATCACTACCCAATGGATGTGCCGGATTATATAAATCATAATCTATTTCATCATCGGCAAGACAAAATTGTGTTATTCTAAAGTCATTACCTTTTGCTAATTTTTCTCTACCTTTCTTTGTTAATATTGCTGTAACAGTTGTGGTTTGATTATCTAAATACGCCATAAAATTATCCTTTCGTTTATATATATCTATAATTATATAACTAATAATATTTTTTTATAA
>JBEICW010000306.1:0-4554 GCA_040383785.1 Ignavibacteria bacterium
CAAATGGAACAAAAAAATAGAATTACTTCAGTTGTTGCTCCAGAATTAACTATACCTGAAATATATAACTTAACTAACTCAAGAGTAAATCCTATCGCTTCTCAAAGCGATAACCAAAAAAGAATTAATTCTTTCTATGGTACAACAAATTTAGGTTATAAAAATTATTTATTTTTAGATATATCTGCTAGAAATGATTGGTCTTCAACTCTTCCAGTTGATAATAATTCTTATTTTTACCCTTCTGCATCTTTAAGTGCAGTAATGACTGATATGTTTGAAATGCCTGAAGAAATTAGCTTCTTAAAATTAAGAGCTGGTGTTGCACAAGTTGGTAATGATACAGACCCTTATAGATTAACTCAACCTTTTTTACCTGGTGGTAATTTTGGAACCACAGTTGGTTACTCAGAATCAGGTGAATTAGCAAATTCAACTTTAAAACCAGAAATTTCAACTTCAGTTGAATTTGGTTTCGATTACAAAATGTTTGAAAATAGAATTGGTTTAGACTTTACATATTATCAAACAAATTCTAAAAACCAAATATTACCAGTACAGTTATCAAATACTTCTGGATATAACACAAGATTGTTAAATGCTGGTGAAATCTTTAACTGGGGTATAGAAGCAGCTTTAACTGGTACAATTATCAAAACTGATGATGGTTTCAAATGGGACGCTTTTGTAAACTTCTCAATGAATAGAAGTGAAGTTGTAGAATTAGCAGAAGGTGTTAAAAACTACGTAATTGCAAATAGATATATCACTGTAGAAGCAAGAGAAGGCGGTAGAATGGGTGATATGTATGCCATTGGTTACCAAAGAGTAACAGATGCAAGTAGCCCGTATTTTGGTCAAATCATTCACGGAACTAACGGTCGTCCACTAAGAGGTACAGAGAGAATTAAAGTTGGAAATTATAATCCAGATTGGTTGGCAGGTATCGGAACTTCAGTTAGTTATCAAGGTTTATCAGCAAGTGTATTATTAGATTATAGAAGTGGTGGTCAAGTTTATTCTCACACACAAACTGTTGGTAGAGAAGGTGGTCAAATTATCGAAACATTAGAAGGTAGAGCTGATGGATACGATTTGACTAAAGAAGGAAATGGAGTTATCAGCGAAGGTGTAATTAAATTAGAAGATGGCACTTACAAACCAAATGATGTAAAATTAACTGCAAGAGAATGGCATTCAGCTATTACTTCTGGTAGAAATATTTTAGAAGATATGGTTTATGACGCAACATATTTAAAATTAAGAGAAATAAGAATTGGTTATACTTTACCAAATGAATGGACTAAAGATTTATTCTTAAGAAATGTTCAAATTTCATTCGTAGGTAGAAATTTAGCAATTTTATATTCAAATGTTCCACATATTGACCCAGAAACATCTTCATTGAGTGGTAATACAATTATCCCTGGTGTAGAAAGTGTTGCTATGCCTTCATCAAGAAGTATGGGTTTTAATATTAACTTCCAATTTTAATAAAAATTAACGAATATTTTAACGAATATAAAAGGATATAAAAATGAAAATAAATTTTAAAAATCAAGCTAAAAAATATATTTTAGGATTAAGTTTATTTACAATAACTTTATCTTCTTGTGATAAAGATTTTGAAAATGTAAATAAAAATCCAAATGTGCCTTTGACTGTAACTCCAGAACTTTTGATTCCTTCAATAGTACAAAGAGTTGCAAATAGAAACGTAAACGAAGCATGGGGTATTGGTAATATTGTAATGCAATACACTGCAAAAATTCAATTCGTAAATGAAGATAGATATTTATGGGGTGAATTAAATGGGGTATGGAATGATGGTTATACATCTTTAAGAGATGTGCAAAATTTGATTGATATTGCTAAAAATACAAATAGACCAGAATACGAAGCAGTTGGTTTGATTTTGAAAAGTTATATTTTTGGTCAATTAACTGACACTTATGGAGATGTTCCATATTCTGAAGCAATTGGTGGTAAAGACCAAAATTACTTCCCTAAATATGATACTCAAGAGTCTATTTATACAGGATTATTGGCTGATTTGGTAAAAGCTAATGAATTAATCAAAAATACTCCAAAAAATATTTCAGGTGATTTAATTTATGGTGGAAATATAACTAAATGGAGAAAATTAGCAAATACATTAAGATTCAAAATGTTGATGAGAATTTCAAATGTAAAAAATGTAGCAAATGATTTGAATGCTATATTTTCAAACCCTGGTGAGTTTCCAATATTTGAAAATAATGCAGACGATGCAGCTTTAACTTATTTGGCTGCTAATCCAAATCAATTCCCAATTCATACATCTCGTATTGGTTCATTTGATGAAATTAGATTAAGTAAAACTTTAGGTGATACTTTATCAACTTTAAAAGACCCAAGATTACAAGTTATAGCAAGACCAACTGCGGCATCAACTCCTGATAACCAAGTTTATGCAGGTATTCCAAATGGTTTGAATGATGTAGATGCCTTAACTTATAACGGTGGTGCTCAAAATATTTCAAGAGTTGGAAAAACTTTTTACGAAGATGCAATCACTCCTTATGGATTAAAAGTAGCAAAAGGTTTGATTATGACTTACACACATTTACAATTTTTATTAGCAGAAGCAGCACAAAGAGGTTTGATTTCGGGAGATGCAGAAACATTTTATAATAATGGAGTAAAAGCATCTTTTGATTATTATGAATTACCAATGCCTGCTGGTTATATGGATTTGAATCAAGTTAAATATAACTCTTCAAATGGTGCAGAACAAATTGCATTCCAAAGATGGATTGGGTTATTCTTTAATGGTCTTGAATCGTGGTTTGAATGGAGAAGAACAGACTTGCCAAAATTAACACCTGGTAGAGATAACTTAAATAACAACAAAATTCCAGTTAGATATATTTATCCAGTTATCGAACAAGCTCTTAACTCTTCAAGTAGAGCAGAAGCTGTTGGCAGACAAGGAGCTGATGATATCAATACTAAAGTTTGGTGGGATAAATAATTTAGTATGAATGTTCTTTGTAATTTTTAAATTCTTTTGAATTTAGTTCACTTATAGTAAACCCATCAATTTTTTGAATTGGTGGGTTACTATTTTTATATTGATTAAATTAAATGAAATTAGAAAAAACTAAATAATTATAATAACTAAATAATCAATATTTTTAAAAATATTAATTGAAAATAAACCATGAAAAAAATAATTTTAAGTTTTGCAGTTTTTTGTTTTTTGATTTTTACAGCATGTGAAAATAAGAACAACGAAAATATCGGTGATTCAAATGAAAAATGGATAATTTCTGCACCTGCTGAAAATGAATATTGTCAAATTAATGACAATAATACTGCAATTATACCAAATGGGAGATATGTAACTCCAGTTGGTAAAATTATCAAAATTGCACCTCACCCTTACGGACTAAAATTATCTCCAAATGGTAAAATAGCAGTTACTGCAAATTCAGGTACTAATCCTATTTCTATTAATATTATTAAAAATATTGATACTGAAAATTATGAAGTAATTCAAGTTCCTAAAGGTTATGAAACAGATAAAGGAATACTTGCTTCAGTATTTATGGGACTTGCATTTTCTCCAGATTCAAAAATTATTTATGTATCTGGTGGTCAGGAAAATAAAATATATCTTTTTGATACTGATAAAGGTGAAAAGGTTGGAGAAATCAATTGTAAATTTAAAGATGCAAATAATGATTTTACAGATGGTTATATCGGGGATATGACAATCACTAAAGATGGAAAGTATTTATATGTTTTAGATCAAATTAATTTTAGAATTATCCAAATTGATACCAAAGCAAAAACAATAGTTGATAATATACCTACTGGAAGATACCCATTTGGTATTAATTTATCGAATGATGAAAGCAAGCTTCACATCGCAAATGTTGGAATGTATGAATATAAATTGATTAAAGGTTTAACCGAAAAAAGAATTAAAGAATTGGGTTTGGATTTTCCAACAAGTGCTTTTGGTAGTGAAGAGGCAAAAAATGGATATCAAATTATAAAAGGCAAAGATACATTATTTGTAGCTGGTTTGGGTGAAATGAATACTGACGAAAGTTTTTCAGTTTGGTCGTATGATATCAAAAATAAAAAAGTTAGTATAAAGAACAAAACTAAAACTGGTGTATTAGTTGGTGAAAAAATTGATGGCATTCCTGCAATTGGTGGTTCAAGCCCTAATTCATTAGTAAGTAATGATAAATACGTATTTGTAAGTAATGGAAGTAATGATTGCATTAGTGTAATTGATTTTAATAATGGCAAAGTTGTAAATAATATATATATCAAACCAGACCCAAGACTTGCAAAATATAGAGGTATAATACCTTTTGGATTAGATATTTCAAAAGATGGTAAATATTTATTTGTAGCAGAAAGTGGTATAAATGCAGTTGGTATGATAGATATATCTACTAAACCAAAAGAAATGAAAGTAATCGGTCATATTCCTACGGGCTGGTTCCCTGCAAAAATTCAAACTACAAATGATGGCAAAAAGATAGTTGTTACATC
>JBEICW010000307.1:0-4550 GCA_040383785.1 Ignavibacteria bacterium
TATGAAAAAGCTGTAGAATTAACTAATGAATGTCTCAAGTTAGAAAATGTGGTAATATATGAAGCCGCATTTTTGTATGATGGATATTTTATTAGAACAGATATTTTAATAAAAGTAGGCAATAAAATTAAACTTATAGAAGTAAAAGCCAAGTCTTTTGACCCAAATAGTGAAAACTTATTCGTTGGAAAAAATAATAAATTGGCTGGGGCGTGGAAACCTTATTTATATGATTTAGCTTTTCAAAAGAAAGTAGCTCAGTTAGCACATCCTGAATTTGAATATAAAGCATTTTTAATGATGGCTGATAAATCAAAGAAAGCTACTATTGATGGGTTAAATCAATTGTTTAGAATTCCAAATAATGGAAATCCTAGAACTGATATAATTAGAAAAGTTAATACAATAGAAGAGATTGGAAATTCGGTTTTATCTGAAATAAATGTTGATAGTATAATTGATGATATTATTTCAAATAAACATCCATATTTTGATAATTTAAATTTTTCTGAAGCTATGTTATTGTTTAAAGAAGCATACCAAGAAAAAAAATATCTTAATTGGCCACTCAAATTTAGTACATGTAAAAATTGTGAATTTAAATCGTCAAAAGAAGATAAAATAAAAGGGTTAAAATCTGGTTTTGAATATTGTTTTAAAAAACAATTAAATTGGTCTGATAGTGATTTTGAAAGACCAACAGCAATGGAGATTTGGAATTTCAGAGGAGGAAGTCTAATTGAAGAAAATAGATTGTTTCTTGATGACTTGACTGAAGATGATTTTAAAGTTAATCCAATAGCAAATAAAATAGCACCTTCTGAAAGACAATGGATTCAAGTAGAAAAATCAAAGTTCAAAGACACTACTGTATATATAGAAAAAGAGGGTTTAATAGCAGAAATGAAAGAATGGATTTTTCCTCTTCATTTTATAGATTTTGAAACCAGCACAGTGGCTCTACCTTTTACCGCTAACAGAACACCTTACGAACAAGTAGCATTTCAATTTTCACATCATGTTTATCATGAAGACGGAACTATTGAGCATAAGACAGAATTCATAAGTAATAAAGCTGGTGAATTTCCAAATTTTGAATTTGCTCGTGCTCTTAAAAATGCATTAAATAATGATATTGGAACCATATTCCGATTCGCATCACATGAAAACTCTATATTAAATGCTATTATTAATCAACTGATAACATCAACCGAATCGGATAAGGTTGAATTAATAGAATTTCTTAAATCAATTACAAAATCAACAGGAAATAGTGCAGATAATTGGGTTGGCAATAGAAATATGATTGATTTAAATACTGTGGTAAAAGACTACTACTATAACCCACATACAAAGGGTTCGAATTCAATAAAAGCTGTATTACCCGCATCTTTAAAATCAAGTGAACTTTTACAAAAAAAGTATGCTAATCCAATAAAAAGTATAAATATTACCAGTAAAAACTTTGATGATAACCATATATGGTTATTTAAAAAGGATAATGAAATCATAAATCCGTATAAAATGTTACCTCCGATTTTTGAAGGTTGGGATGTCTCAGATGTTGAAGCAAATGTATCTGGTATTGATAATATTTCTGATGGAGGTGCTGCACTAACTACTTATGCAAAATTACAGTATCAAGATATGATAGATAAAGAAAGAATTGAACTAACTAAAGGCTTGCTTAAATATTGTGAATTGGATACTTTAGCAATGGTTATGATATATGAACATTTAGTTGAATTAACAAAATAATAAAATGGATAATACACTTGATATTAAAAACCAAATCAATAAAATTCACCAATCATGGTTAGCAGTTGGTAATAGCCTTGATGACTTTAAAGATGCTGAATACTATGAAAGTAATGTTGTAGACTTGCTAGTTAAGTATTGTAAAGAAAACAAATATGCTATTAATGGTTTTCCATTTCTTCATGAAGAATTAGCTGAATCAAATGAAGACTTAGATTCTGAATATTTTAGTGAACGATATGAACTTTATTTATATAGTGTAGCAAATGAAAAAGAGGATGTAATTGAATTATTACATTACTTTTGGAATTTATTTTGGCCAGATAGTATAGAAACTATTGAGGATACAAGAAACTCTATTGATTTTGAAATAAAAGTTAGTGAATTTGATTTTGAAGTTTAAGATAAACTAAATAATATATTTATGAATGAGCAATTAATAAAGTTTATTGAACTATGCTTGACTGATGGGTTAATATCAGATAAGGAAAGAGAAGTGATATTTAGAAAGGCTTCCGAGTATAATGTTGATATAGATGAATGTGAAATTATTCTCGATTCTATGATTCAACAAAAAAATAATATTCAAAACAATACAATAATTAATAAAGAAATTACAAGTAACCATTTTGAAGAACTAGATAATCTATTTAACGAAGCACTAGAACTTGTTATGAAACATCAAGATTTATCTATAGATTTTTTAAAAACAAAATTAAAATTAGGAACTAATAGAGCAACAAGATTATTAGAACAATTAAAAAAATCAAATAAAATTCCAATTGGAATTATTGAAAATCAAATTTTCGATAAAAAAATTAATGATTCTTTAAATAAAGATAAAGAATTTAATCAAATTATTTTTCGAAAAAAATTAGATTCTTTAGGGCTTAATCCTTCAATGATTAATCAATTTATTGAAAAAAAATATAATAAACTATGGAAAGCTAATTGTTATTTATCCGAACCAACTTATCAAAAAGGCAATATAAATATTGGGAGTTGGAGAGACTCAAATATAAACTTCTATATACCTTCAAATGGAATATTAAATGAAAATAATGCAATTGCGTATATAAAAGCTAACTGGAAAAATTATAAGGATTTTATAATTGATAAATCATGGAACAGTAAAGGTTTTAAATTTGATAGTTACTCTTTAGTTGATTTTGATAAAAGAAAAATTGAAATTGTTGAAATAGTTGAACTTAACATATTAAATTAAATAGTAAACCACATAAAACGCATTAAACCAGGATAATAGCTCAAAAGCTTGTCCTGGTTTTTTCTTTTCTTGACCTTTGCAGAAGGGTTTTAGATTTAGATTATAGCTCTTTAAAAAAGCAAAATTGAATCAGATGATTTCAACAAATCCGTTTCAAAGCTTTCAAATAAATTGAGCATCTAAATTTAAAACGAAATACAACTCAATTTATCTTGAAAAGTGTATGAAAATAAAGTGGTATATTTTAGTACACTTTTTTGCTAGTTAAATTGTTTGTTATTGAAACCAAAATTGTATTGTTGATAAAGTGTACTTTATTTTAATACAATTTTAAGCTCCAAACATAAATAGTTCAATATAAAACTGCAAAGGATATGACAACTTTCAAAAAAGCTAGATACGTTAGAAATTCTGCAATTCAAGGCGGAGGCAACCCTGCCAGACAGCTAGCCAAATTGCATCCAGATGAACAACTCTTTATTGATGTAATCAGTGGAACTGTTCGATTCAAAGATAGACCACAGGGCAAATTACTAATTGAAGCAGTTGAGAAAGGTGAAATAAACTATCTAAGCGTTAGCTCAGTTGATAGATTGGGTCGCACCTGTTTTGAAACTCAGTCAACCCTCAACTGGCTTACCGAAAAGGGTGTTACAGTTCGTGTTGAGAACTTAGGTAATCTTGAGAGCCTTATTGATGGTAAACCTAACCCGATATTCAAGATGATATGCGATGTACTGGCAAACGTGGCTAGCATCGAGTTGGAGGGTATAAGAGAGCGCCAGTCACAAGGTTTAGCCATTTACAAGGCTAAGAATGCTCTTTTAAGAGCTCAAGGCATAACTCAAAAACGTAACAAACCCAAGGTTAGTGATGATGAGATATTAAAAAAATATTCAACTGTTGCTAAAGAGCTAAAGAGTGGAAAAATCAGCCTAAGAAAAATTGCAATATTGGGTGGAACAAGTCTTGCAACAGTGCAAAAGGTGAAATCAATTATGATAAACAATAAATTACTATCGATATGATGCGAGTTGATTTAACAGCCATTCATAATTTAATGTTTAAATTTTATGGTAGCCGAGAAATGCAAATGTCCACTTTTGTGGAGCGCAAGCACTTTTTAAGACCCAAAGAAATCACAATTAAATTTGATTATAAGAAAGATTGCAATTTGGATATTGAAAAACTAACAAGAAGATTAGCTCGATATATATGGAATGTTCATAATTTCTTTGTGACCATAAAAAATGATACTATTGAAATTAGCATCATATTTTATATCAATAAAAAACTCAAAGATTTTGACTTTGAGTTTAGTGAGAATTAAATTAAAAGTAGAGAATATATTTCCATAAAAATAAACTAATTTTTTGGATTATTTCAGTATTTATTATTATAACTATTTTCACCAACAAATAGCATCCAAATAGCATAAAAAAGATAATTTGATACCAACCAAACTCCAATATCACGAAATCTTTTTTTAATTTGGGAACAAAATCAAGCGAAATAATTGTAATACCTCCAATGTTTGAATGCTCTTTTATAAAGAAATTTAACAATA
>JBEICW010000308.1:0-4548 GCA_040383785.1 Ignavibacteria bacterium
TGATTTTGAATATCAAAAAAAAGGCTTGATGTCATTATTTATTCAAGAACTTTTTAGTTATATTGAAAAATTAAATGGTGATAATTTGAATTTTTTAAAGCAGATTTTTTCTTTTGTGCCATTCGATAATTTTAACTCACAAAAGTTTTGTGTAAAAAATGGCTTTGAGTTATTTGATATAGCAGAAAACTATGCAGAAATTAATGGCGAAGTAAAAAATCATTTTGTTTATGTTAAAAATTTTGATTTATAATTTTTAAAAATACAAATAATTTATTGAAAATGGATGAGAAAAAGCAGCTTATTATAGGTATTACTGGAATCATTGGTTCGGGCAAATCTACTGTCGCTAAATATTATGGTAGTTTGGGGTATGATGTAATCTACAGCGATGAAATTTCTAAAGAAATAATCAAAAATAAGGTATTGGTTCAAAATAAAATTAAGGCAGTTTTTGGTGAAAATTCATTTTTAGATGATAATTTAAATTCAAGTTATATTTCTGAAATAGTATTTAATGATATTAATAAACTTGAAAAATTAAATAGAATTTTACATCCTGCTGTTATTGATGAAATTAGTAATTTATGTGAAAAATTGATAAATGAGGGTAAAGAATTAATATTTGTAGAAAGTGCTTTGATGTTCGAAACAGGCACTTTTGATGGTTATGATTATGTAATTGCTGTTGATTGTCCAGAAAGTATTGCTATTCAGCGAGTTATGACCCGAAGTGGATTAACGGAATTAGAAATCAAAAAAAGAATGAAAACTCAATTTGATAATTCTAAAAAAGTTTCATTGGCAGACTTTTCGATTAGTAATAAAAAAACAGAAAAAGAACTTTTTGAAGGGGCAGAGTTTGTTTTATCAATAATCCAAACCCTACCACCCAAAGAATTTAATGATGAAGAATAAAACTTATTTATGAATTTGTAAAATTCTAAATTTTAGTGGTAACCAAACCTTTCCCACTGAAAATCAAATTTTCTTTAAAATCACCTTTATTGGTAAGTATAGATATAGGTGTATTTTGACTTAGTTTGGAATTATCTGAATTAAGTTTAATATCAAAAATATTATTTGAAATTATAACATTTTCTATAATTTCGGTAGTATATTCAACAACAAATTCAGTATTGCAATTTAAACTAATTAGGTTATAATTTAATTTTTCATTACGATTTTGAAGTTCTTTGTTAGATTTTGAAAATTGAAATAAAAAACCATTTTTGTCATTACTTTCAATTTCTATATTTTCATTTTTATTAGTTTTAAAAGTAGTATAATTTTCAAATTTTAGATTATTTACTAATTCAAAAGAAATATCATCTAATTCAAACTTTAATAGATAATTAGTAAAAACTGCTTTTTGTCTATTATTTATTGAGAAAATGGTATTGTTTATGATAAATTTGTAATAAGCTTTGTTTTGTTCAATACATTCAAAACCCAATTTTGTAAATATCTCAAATTCTCTTGAAATATCATTTGAGAACAAAGTAATTTTTTCAAATGTCATTTTAGTTTCTTTTATATTTTTTTTAAAGTAGATTATAAAGTAAATTATAATAAAAATTATAATTCTAATGGAATAATTTTTCAGCAATTTGAAGTGAGTTCTCAAATGCGGCTAAATTAATATTATGATGAATCCCTTTTTGCTTACAATAACTTAATAAAATTTCAGTAGCTAAATTTCCTACCAATTTATCTTCAGCGAAAGGGCAGCCCCCAAAACCTTTTATTGCAGTATCAAATTTAGTAATTCCACCGTCAATTGCAGCATCAATTTTGTAATATGCTAAATCTAATGAGGTGTGAAGATGGAACCCAATATCCAAAGTTGGAAAATGTTTTGTAACACTTTTTGCTACATCGTTGATTGTTTCATCAAATGCTTTACCTATTGTATCTGCTACTGCAAAATTTGTAACATCCAATTCTTTGATTTTACTCATCCATTCCAAAACCAAATCTATATTCCAATTATCGCCATAATTATTGCCAAATCCCATTGAAATATAAACATTTAATTCTTTACTACTACCAACTATCAAATCTTGAATTTCTTTCAAATTTTCATAAGTTTGCTCAATGGTAGAATTTGTATTTCGCATTTGAAAGGTTTCAGAAATTGAAAATGGATAGCCAATAAATTTCACTTTAGGATTTTCAATTGCCTCAATTGCTCCTCTTTTGTTTGCAACAATTACCAATAAATTATCTTTACTATTATCATCACTTTCAATTTGCTCCAAAACTTCTTTTGTATCAGCCATTTGTGGTACTGCTTTGGGTGAAACAAAACTGCCCATATCCAATATATCAAATCCACATTTAACCAGGCTATTTATATAATTCACTTTCTCATTAGTAGTAAATATTTTTGAATAACCCTGCATCGCATCTCTGGGACATTCAATTATTTTGATTGATTTATGTAGATACATTGGATTTTGAACTTATTGATTATTATGCAATTGATTATATCTAACTATTAAGACGGTTAAATCATCAAATTGATTTACATTTTGGCTGAAATTTTGAATTGATTGAATTAAATTATGTCTTATTTCATTAACATCATTATTTACATTCTCTTCGAATACTTTTAATAATTTATCTTCATCAAATTCTTCGTTTTTATTATTTCTGGCTTCTATAATTCCATCGGTAACAAGTAAAATTATATCATTTTCACAAATATTAAACTTCATTTCTTCTAAGTTATTATTAAATAAATCTAATTTCCCCATACCCAAAACTAATCCTTTGGGTACTAACTTCTCAATTTGTTGTTCCTTAGATTTATATAAATACAACGGCAAATGACCTGCTCTTGCATAATTACATTCACCAGTAAGTGAGTTAATCTGAACAATACTTGATGAAATAAACGAACCTTTATTTATATTCTCAGAAATCAATTGGTTAGTTTTAATTAATATCTCTTTTGGTGATAAATCAAACTGATATAATGTTCTAATAATACCTTGCACCTTAGACATATACAATGCCGCAGATGTCCCTTTGCCGCTCACATCGCCAATTACTAATGTTATTTCGTCATCTGACTTATATAAATAATCATAAAAGTCTCCACCTACCTCCAGAGCTGGAATAGACAAAGCAGTTAAATCTAAGTTCTTAATTGTTGGCTGCTTTTGAGGTAATGAATTAAGTTGAATTTTACGGGCAAATTCTAATTCTTGCTGAATTCTTTTTCCATCTTCAATTTTTGAACTCAAAAATGCTTTTTCTATGGCAAATGAAATTTGATTTGTAATAGATTCTATATATTTTAACTCTTATTTATTAAATTTATCTTCTGAACGTTTGTCTCCCAAAATAAGAATACCAATTAAATTTTTGTCAGTTTTGATTGGTATAATTAACTTCAAATTACATTGTTCAAATAGTTGTTTTAAATCATAATCTAAGTTTTTTACTTCGCCAATTTTGTCAATTCTCTTTGCATTTTCTATCAATAGCTGATTAATTGAAACAACATATTGTCTCAAAATATTATCGTTAATACCTATATAATGCTGAACTTTGATATTATTTTCATCAAAAATAATTAAACTTGAGTGATTAATTTGTAGATATTTTGTTATTTTATTTAGAAATTCTTTAGATAAATTATCTATATCTGGATTATTTATAAATAATTGATTTAATTCTTCAGAAGTTAATTTATAATCTAATTTTACCTTGTTATATTTAATATCTAAGTAATTTTGTATAATTCTATTAATTTTTCTAAAAATACCAACATAAATCGCAAAAATAAACAACACTAAAATTTTTGAATACATTTTATATCTTTCATCTGATAATGGGCGACCTAATACCTCAATTGTCTGTCCTGAAAAGTGTAAATTTGGAATAAAAAAGTCCGGAACAGAAATAAAATACAAAAACATAATTGTAATTAAAACTAAACATAATTTCCAAATGTAAAGCAAAAACAAATACTGAATATTTCTTTTGATTTTTAGAATTATATCATAAGGTTTGTATTTAAATAGTGAAATTATAAAAGATATAGGAATAATTATCACACCCCAAAAGCTAAGCCCAAGTGATGTAGTAGTATTATTTATACTATTATATAAAATAACAAAAACTGCATCAGTGATAAAAAGTATAAAATAAATAAAATAAGTAAATTGAATTAATTTTGATTTTTTATCTAATATTTTTAATTCATTTTTTCTATATTTAATTTTTAAACCCCAGAAATAAAATATCAAAAATATATCTGTTGTAAATGTAATTAATGATAATATCTGTAAGTTGACAAGTTCAAATAGAATTGATAAAAATATTAAAATTGATATGCTCTTTAGAATAACACTCCATTTGATAAACTTTCTAAAAAACATTGGGTTTGGATTTTGATTTGGAAAATGAAAAATAGAAATTAATATAAATGGAACAGTTATATTTAATAAAATTATTTTTAAAATTCTACTTAAAGTTATATATATACTTTCAATATCACTAAATTGATTATAAACTGAGTTATTTTCAATAAATAAA
>JBEICW010000309.1:0-4531 GCA_040383785.1 Ignavibacteria bacterium
AATGACCATATGCTAACACCAGATGGAATTACATTATTAAATGATTTAACACCAGAAAGTATTTTACTTTATAACATTATTAATTAATTTAGTTTACAGTAAACAATCAGTGTCAACTAAAAAATAAAAAAGGGCTTCCAAAACGGAGGCCCTTTCTCATTTTTACATAACAACAACTACTTTTTTACAGGTGAAAAGTGTAACCCATCAAAATCTTTTACAAAAGATACTAAATTATTCAAACAAGTCAATAGTTCAACATTAATTGAATTATCTTTATTTGGTTTAATATCAATATCTCTATCAAAAAAGAAAGTAAACTCAACGCAAAAATACGTATTTTTATTCTTTAAATTATTAACAGTACTATCTTCTGCGTATTCAACGGTACAAAGGCTATTTGAGTAGTTTAAAACATCTTTAAATGATTTACCATAATATTTTATATCTTTGGTTAATTGATGCATTAAAACGTGCATATCTTCAAACCCTGGATTGGCCCAAAATCCAACATAAAAATAACAAGACCTTGGTTTAGTAAAATCAATAACACAAATTTCATATTTGTAACCATCAACATTACCTTTAACATACTTACTTAATCTATCATCATTACTACTCATAGCGCAAAGCTATGATTTATTTTTGATAAAAACAAATATTTTAACAATTATTTTTAAACTTTATTGACTTTTGCTCTTTTTGTAGATATTTATTAGTATAACAAAAACAAAACAACAATAAATGAAAGATTTTAAATTACCAGAGCACACAAGTCTAGAAGATGATTTAAATAACCAAGCATTATTAAAAGAATACAGTGACCTTTATATTGAACAATGTGGTACACAAACACAGAAAGATGCATTACGTATTAAAAATGCCCTTAAATTAACTCAAAATAAACTTGTATTTAAAACTGATGAAGCAGCTGATGAATATGGTAAACAAGAATTTACCAAATGGTGCACAACAACTCCAGGATGTAAAGTAATTAAATTCTCAAAAGATAAGAATGCATATTGGGATGTTGCTTATACTTTAAATAATGTAAATGTAATTGGTGAGATTAAATTCAGAGACGCATACATCAATACATATTCAAGTTGGTTCTACGAAGTTAAAAAACATAATAATTTAACTGAAGTAAAGAAAAATGAAGATACTCAAATTCATTATATCAACTTCTATCAAAACGGAACAATGAATATTTGGAATACAACAACCATACATACACAAAAGGAGCCCGTAGAAAGAGAAATGAAAGCAAGTGAATATAGTGGACCACAAACTAAATTAAAGCTGGTATATGAGTTAAAAAATGATGAAACTATATTTACAAAAAATAATAATTAATTAAATTAAATAAAAATGGAAACAACAACTAAAACACAAGAACAAATCAACGAAAGAATAATGGAACTAATCAAAAGAATAGACCAAAGACAAGTTGAAATATTACAAACACTAGATGAAATTTTTTCACTTGGTGATAACGAAGAAGATAATACAAAATAAAATGGAAAATAATAATATAGTTGAAGAAGGATTCATAACCTTTTATAAACAACTAAAAAAGTTAAACCTTACCAATAAACAATTGGTTAAAAAAGAAATAATCGATACAAACCTGGAAGAGTTTAAAGTATTATTTGATGTATTAACAACTATCAATTGGGATAATGATGATAATGTAGATGAGGCTTATGAAATGGCCTCATTTGCTATTTATAACATTAATTACGTACTTATTACACAAATGGTAATGCTTGAGCAATGTGAAGAATATGAGAACGCAAAAATAATATATGATTTAATCTACCAAACATATTATTTAATTGGAGAACAATTATCACCAACATTCGATTCAACACTTGAAAAACCAATAATAAAAGAAAATATAAAGGAAGCTGTAACTCACGTTAAAGAAGTAATCCAAATAATAGAACAAAAATTATGATATTTATAATAATCCCTGGAGCATTCCTTGTTGCATATATAGCACTTGAAATAATAACAATAATTAAAAATAAAAAAAATAATGATATCTGAACAAGAACATAAAATAATTAAAACATTTGAAACTAAGACTATCAATAAAGGTGATTTAGCAAAATTAGAAACTATATACACACGAGAGACAAGTCAAAAGTTTACAGGTTGCTTTTGCAGCAGTGTACAAAGAAGAATATTTAAAAAAACCTTTTACGATTGGTATAACGCAACATATCCAATAACACCAGAAGCCTAATGATTACAAAGAAACAATTAGATACCTATTTTAATGAAAATTATGAAGCAATAAGTAGATTAACACAAAACATAATTAACCAACACAATAGAAAGTATGAACCATCAACATTATTAGCAAATGGTTATGAATATCTTTTAAATAAAAAAAATGAAATACCAGATAATGAAATACAACAATGGTTAATTACATATATACGTAATAACATTAAATGGGAAAACTCACAAATAAGAAAAGAAGAAAGGATTCAAGATAATATTGAAATAAATGATTACTACGACCAGATTGATGATGAAGATGATATAAACTATAAGATTGAATACGAAATGCGTTATAGCAAACAAAAAGACATATTAAACCAATATAGAAACCATTACTTAAAAGATAAACAAAAACAAATTATATTTGATGTATATTTTGTTAAATTACAATCAAGTTGCCGCAAGATGGGTAAACACTTTGATATCCATTATGTAAGTGCACATAAACTAATTAAAGAGATGAAAGAGGACCTAAACTACTTTATCAATAACGTTTACGGTAAATAAAACAATAATATAAAACACGATTATGAAAAGAATTGAATTAAAAGAAGAATATATTAATAAAGAATTTAAAGTTGAAGTAGCACCAATAGGACATATAATGATTAATACAAATACTATTGGTCCAGAAGGATATCAATATTGGATTGATAAAGGTTACAGTCATATGTTTGATATAATCAATGAAATAGAACCAAATGTTAGAGTAATAAGTTACCAAGGTATTGAACCAGCATTTGATGTAATAAACCACAAAGAAATTGAACCTAAACCTAAAAAGAAACGTGGTAGACCTAAAAAAACTAAATAAAATGGAAGATAAAAAACTAACACCTAAACAAGAGTTATTTGTAAAAGAATACCTTATATCATTTAATGCAACAAAAGCCGCTGAGAACGCTGGATATTCCAAAAAAACAGCAATGAAGATTGGAAGTGAGAACCTCCAAAAACCAGAAATAGCAGCTGCAATTAAAAAAGAACAAGATAAAACATCAACTAGATTACAAATAACCAGAGAAGACCTTATTCAAGACTTAGTTGATATAAAGAATTCTCAAAAGACTGATTTCCCACCAACAGCAATTAAAGCAATTGAAGTAATTGCAAAGATGCTTGGCCTTAATGAGCCAGATAAACAAGATATCACTTCAAATGGAAATCAGATAACAGGATTTGAAATAAATATTAAAAAACCATTAAATGATTAAGCAATTAGACGCAACAATCGTATTTGAAAAAAACTGGGAGGCTATCAATAATGATGGCCTTCGTTTTATCATTAATGAAGGTGGGTCCAGGTCATCTAAGACAGTCTCACTTTGTCAAGCTCTAATATTATGGGGAATGTCCAATGATGATAAAGTAATCTCAATCATTCGTAAAACATTCCCAGCTTTAAGAGCTACAGTTATGAGAGACTTTTTTGATATCCTAAAAAATATGGGATTATATGAAGAGAAATCACATAACAAATCAGAACATATTTACAAATTACCAAACGGCACCATAATCGAATTCTTCTCAGTTGATGATGCACAAAAGATACGTGGACGTAAAAGAGATATAGCTTGGTGTAACGAAGCAAATGAATTATGGTTTGAAGATTTCCAACAGTTAAATATGAGGACTGAATATAAAATAATATTTGATTACAATCCATCTGATTCAAACTCTTGGTTGTACGATATTATGGGCCCAGATTCAACTCTAATCAAATCAACTTATAGAGATAATCCATTCTTACCAGAAAGTATTAGAAAGCAAATAGAAGAGCTTAAATTCACTGATGAAGCATTGTATCAGATTTATGCATTGGGTGAAAAAGCAATAAGCAAATCAAACATATTTTCAACTTGGCAATTTATTGATAAAAAACCAGAACACTTTACCAATTACATTTATGGATTGGACTTTGGTTATAATCACCCGACAGCTTTGGTTAAAATTTGGTATTCACAAAACGAATTATTTATTGAAGAAGTTATTTACGAAAGTTATTTAACCACATCTGATTTAATAAGTCGATTAGAGACGCTAGGAATAGAAAAAAAAGTTGAGATAGTAGCTGACTACGCAAGGCCAGAGATAATCGCTGAGATTGAAAATAATGGCTATAATATACACAAAGCTGACAAGTCAGTAAAGCAAGGTATCGATACATTGAAATCATTTAAAGTATTTGTACCAATTTCAGCAAAGAATATCAAAAAAGAATTTGAGAATTACAAATGGA
>JBEICW010000310.1:0-4530 GCA_040383785.1 Ignavibacteria bacterium
GCCTTTTGAAGATGTTTTAACAGGTAATGTGCCTCAACTTATCAAATCACTTTCTATTTCTCTGACATTTGCATTTTTATATTCATATACTTATCCGCGGACTATAGTGCCACTTAATATTACAAATCGCAGAAGTCAAGCAATTGAAATACTCAAAAAATTACAAAATGGTGAAATGTATTTGCAAAGGTCAATTATCACCGCAACTGCACCACCATCTATAATTTCAAATAAATCTAACTACACCAAACCTTTAAATACTCTCCTTGAGGGCTATTGAACTTACTAACTTTTTGAAACTACTACGTTGAAACTAATGACCCATAGTCCTACTAAATCTGCTACAAAAAAGTAAAAATATTTTGAGAATTTTTTCCAACCGATTAATCCTCCAGCAACCTCTATTTACTCACCACTTAATAGCTTTGGGTCATTAGTTACTTTTTAATTTAAAAATATATATAAACAAGGGTTTGCAACCCCTTGTTCATTATTAAACAAAGGAAAACAAAAATGATTTATTGCGAAAAAATCCCAATTACCAAAAAGGTAGTCCCACGCAAAAAGAAAGTGACTACTTCTATATTTGAAAGTATCAAACTTAATCATATCTTGAAAGTAATTAGTTACTATTTTGAGATTTTGATTAAACTAATAAAATATAATATTTATAATATATTTAGATATGCTTTTGTTGGATTTTCACTAATTATTTTATATAAATTCATTCAGCCATATCAATTTGAAATGCGAACATTGATGCTACTCGTTTTTCTTGAAATATTAGCGATTATGTTATCTGGCTTGTCGCTATTTATCTTTACCAAAATCAATTTTATAAAAGGACTAACAAATGAAAAACGCAACTCAGCTCAAAGCTCTTATTATATACTACTTGGGCTTATTTTTCTCTCTGTTCATATATGTATTGGTTTGTCTATTCTTGGGTTATACATCACTCAAATCACAAACTAAATATGTAGTGTCTTCTGACAAATTGGTGATAAATTTATCAAAAGAAATCGCTTTGAAACAAATTGGAGAGATGGAAATAAAGCAAAATTATTCACCACAAATTATGGA
Organism: Ignavibacteria bacterium; assembly: GCA_040383785.1. Classification (GTDB taxonomy): domain Bacteria; phylum Bacteroidota; class Ignavibacteria; order Kapaibacteriales; family UBA2268; genus JBDNHS01. The sequence goes on from JBEICW010000310.1 coordinate 1,084, forward strand.
ATATCTAAATTCTGTTGGTCTAAATTCTCCGAATCCATACTGTGCTGCAGGGCAATATTATTCATTCAAAATAGCAGTTGAATCACTAAATAAATTACATAATAAACTTTATCCTACACAACACTACAAAATCCCAATTTACAAAACTGCATCTACTCGACTTATGTTCAATAAAGCAAAAGAAAATGGTAAAAATACGAAGTATTTAGCTGCTGAAAATGACTTGATATTTTGGAAAAGAGATAATTCATATTTTGGTCATACTGAAAGAGTGTACAAAGTTGAAAAAGTAAAACTCAGTAATAAAATAATTCAAACTGGCTGGGTACAAACAATAGCTTTTAATACCGAATGTGGTACAAAAAAAATTGATAATTTAAATGGTAAAACTAATACAAAAGTTAAAGAAGGTGTATGCTTAAAACGAAGGAATATTTATCATATATTAGGACGTTTAAGCTTACTTGGCTTAATCGGTTTTGATACAAATAATCAACAAAATAAATTATAAAAAATGGAGAAATAAATGAACCAAACTTTAGAAACTATGGCAATAAACCAGCAAGATATGGGAATTGATTTTGAAAGTGATTTACTGCAAGTATTTTTTGAACAAAATCGCCAAAAAATGAGATTAGCAAGTATTCTAATCTATTGGGTTGATGTATATCCAATGTCCGGCGGAATACCTGATGGAGAAATTGAAATACTTGGTTCAAATGACGGAAATATCTGGACTAAACTAAATCATTATAATATACAAACTACAGATAACTCAGATAATGCAATATTATTTGAATTTGGAAATACAGTTTTATTTCTGAAAATCAAATACACCAAAAATAACATTGCATTTGGCAATTTATCGGCAAGTGTAATATACATATCTGGGTATTAATTCTAAATATATGAAACAATACACTAAACAGATATTAATTATTTTTGCAATAATTCTGATTTATTTTGCTTTTATTAAACCAAATCAACAAACAATTATTCCCAAAAATCCAAATCTAAAAATTGCTAATATTGATACATTAACCGAAGTAGTTCGCGATACTATTTACAAAGAAATTTCCAAAAAAAATAAAGAATTAAAGCAAAAAATATTACCTAATAAATCATTTATAATTGATACAATTCTAAACTTAGATACGATAAAAATCAACTACAATCTACAAGACTCAATTTTTAAACTAAATATTTTGTACTACAAAGATACTATCCCAATTATAAGCACCAAAACCCGAGAAATCAAAATAATAGAATTATCACCAATTATTGTAAATAACGAAAAGTCTATATGGGAAGATATAGAATATTATCTGGGTTGTGTAGGTTTGGGAGTGATAATTGGAGTGTTGGTGAAGTAGGAATAAACATAGTAATGCAGGCACCCTTGCCTGCATATTCTTCACAAAATAGATATACAAAATAACAAGAAAAAGAGAACAGGCGAGGGTGCCTGTTATACTACCAATCAAAAAACACAAACATAAACAAAAATGAAAACACAAAACTATCTTTATTCTGACTTGATGTCGGAGCAGCTGACTAAAAGCTATAATTCACTGGGTTATATGCCCAATCCCGATAAAGTAATTTCTAGCTTTGGGAATGGCTATGATGTACTGCGTGAACTGCGAAATGACCCACATGTTTGGTCTTGTTTGCAATCGCGAAAGTCTGGCTCTATGATGCTTGATTATAAGCTGATTTTGCCTGAAAACAAAAACTCTATTCTAAATAATCAAAATATCAATAATCAAGTTTCGCAGATGATAAATAATCTTGATTTGGAGTCTCTTTATTCTGATATTTTAGATGCGATATTTTTTGGTTTCCAGCCGATAGAAATCACTTGGGAACGCACTAATAATCTCATTATGCCAATTAGATTAGACGCACTCCCGCAAGAGTATTTTGTGATTGATAATTACGGACAGCCGTTTATCAAAAAGAGTAATTTTTCTAATCAAAATACTCCTATCCTCAAACATAAACTCATTAATATTCGCCACGAATTTAATTACTCCAACCCTTACGGCACAGCACTTTTGAGTAAATGTTATTGGTCGGTAAAATTCAAAAATGGTGGCACAAAACTCTGGGTTTCGTTTATGGAGAAATACGGAATGCCATTATTACTTGGCAAAGTAAGACGTGGAGCGAGCTTTGAGGAAAGTGAAAAATTAGCCGAAGAGCTTGCAAATATGTGCGAAGATGCGGTAATTGTTACCCCAGCAGATGTTGAAATCAACCTGCATGAAGCCACAAAAAGCAGTTCAGTAGAGCTATACAGCGAAATGATAAAGTTTTGCAATAGCGAAATCTCAAAGATTATTTTATCTCAAACACTTACTTCTGATGTGCATTCTGGCTCTTATGCGGCAAGTAAAACCCACAACGAAATTCGCAAAGACGTAATCAAAAAAGATGTGAGATTAATCGAAAAAGCACTTAATGAACTCATAAAATACTTCGTAGAAATCAACTACCCAAAAGACTACGAAAACCTAAATTTATCCAAAAATATCCCAATATTTAGATTGAAAATGGAAGAAGTGGGAGATTGATTTTACAAAAAGAACAGGCATCATCGCCTGTTTTTTTTATTTTATCTTCTTTTTTATTCGATAAAATGATATATTACAAAAAATGTATTTTAAAAATCTAAAAAAGATAAATTATGTCAAAAATCAAACAATCTCTTATAGTTTTTATTCTAATAACTTTAGTTAGTTGTTCTAGTTACAAACATTCTTACTTTCAGGTATTTAAAACTACTGCTGAAAAAGGTGATATTAAAGATAATTGGATTACTTATGTGGAAGATGACGTTGTAGTTAGATACAATTTTCGTTCTAATAAAGGTTATATCTTATTTGAAGTTTTAAATAATTCTAATGAAGATATTGTAATTGATTTGGATAAAACTTTTTTTGTTTTGAATAATGAAGCAAAAGAATATTATACACAAGAAACAACTACACAATCGGTAGCTTATTCTAATTCAGAAGCAGTATTAAATAAATCTTATCTATATCGAGATATAGCTTTTGCTGCAAGCGGAAGTAGTAGTTCCGAGAGTTCATCTGCAATTACTAATAAACAATTCCTAACTATACCTCCATTGACTTTTAGAACATTTAGAAAATTCAACTTAATTGATGATTATTTTGAACATTGTGATTTGAATAAATTCCCAAGAAATACAAAAAGCAAAATAGTGAATTTTACAACAAAAGATTCACCAATAAAATTTTCTAATATCATCACATTTAAACAAAATGATAAACCTAAGAGAGTATCACATAATTTTTATGTAAATGAAATATCTAATTACACTTATAGTGAAGTTATTGTACAAGTCGATAAAGATGAATGTGGAAATTATATTAGACCAATTGATGTTTTAAATTTTGATTTACCTAATATGTTTTATTA
>JBEICW010000311.1:0-4527 GCA_040383785.1 Ignavibacteria bacterium
CTCCGCTGGCGGCGATGTCAGCTTTGCTGACAGAGGTGGGTTTCTTTGCGGTGAAATCTAAATGTAGATGTGGTTAAAAAGTCCTGTGAAGAAAATACCCCCTCAAACCTAAAGGTTTCGCACTCCTTTTTTAAAAAAGGGGACTTTAAAAACCACCATAAATCATGAAATATCGTGAAGTTTTTGATGAAAAAATACTAAATTGAGTGCAAAGAGTGCAAAATAATCTTTTTTCATATTTAAACCTTTATTCAGTTCAATATCAATTTGCTTTTCATTTATTTTAATAATTCAGTATTTCTACTAATTTATGAATGAGAATTAATCTTTATTTTTGTATATTAGTAAAATCTATGAATACAATTTCCCAAAATACTGAGCAATATAAACTATTTAATGTTTATACTTCAAATACTTACCAAGCTGAAAATAATTTGCTTGGTGGTGTAAATGCTATTGGTAAATCTGGTGAAATTGGTAAGAATGAAGTAGATAAAAAAAATGAAAATCCTACGCAATTAGGCAAAGATAATAAACAAATTACTGACAAATTTACTCTATCATCTGGATACCAAGCACAAAAAGAAGATGAAAGTGAGCCAAAGTTTGGTCAAATTAGAAATAAATCTAAAGAATCTGATAAAACTACCAAATCTGATAACAAAAGTGAAACCAAACAAAATGGTGATCTAACCGAAGAAGAGCAAAAGGTGGTTCAGAAGCTAAAGGAAAGAGACCGCGAAGTAAAGGCACACGAACAAGCACATTTGGCAGCGGCTGGTGGGCTGGCAAAAGGTGGGGCGAGTTATACTTACCAAGTAGGACCAGACGGCGGACAATATGCCGTTGGTGGTGAAGTTCAAATTGAGTTATCTGGTGGCTCCACACCTCAAGAAACTATCGCCAAAATGCAACAAGTTCGAAGAGCAGCATTAGCACCAGCTGAGCCATCTAGTCAGGATATTAGTGTTGCAAATGCTGCTACAAAAATTGAAGCAGAAGCGAGAGCTCAGCTTAGAGAACAGCAAACCGAAGCTGCAAAACCTAAAGAAAAACAAGAGGAAAAGTCAAGTTTAGAACATAAATCAGATTCAAAATTTGATTTTAGTAAGTTATTGAATAATAAATATGGCATAACAAACAAAAGTGAAAGTAAAGACATCAACACAAGTAATTCAAATTCTAATGAATATAGCTCTAAAAATAATATAAAAACAAAAATAGAGTCTTTTGCATAAAATAACACCTTACCTTTCAAATTATAAAATTAGAAATAATATGTTTAATTGGGAAAATTTATTTTATAAATATTTCTCTTTTTGATAACGCAAAATCTTTATTCAGATGATGAAAAAATGAGTGATTTGCTTGGGTGGAATACCCTACTGGAGTGAGTTATGACGCATTTACAAGTTCATCAGAAAGAAATTTAGCAATTGAGCAGGGATATTACTATATTGGGTAACAAATGGTGCTGTTCAATATAATGTCGGACAGGGTGTAAGTTTAATTGGTAGGATTGGCTTTACTAATATGGTGCAATTGCAGTATAGGTTATAATTAGGACTTGATAAAATGCTAATGAGAATTAGAAGTGATGTAGAAGATAGTGTTAGTTTAGATAAAACTAACTTTTTGAGTAATTTTAGTGTTGGGTTGTATTATGTAAATTCTAATAAGGATATTAGCTACAATAATTCATATGGATTTTCAGTTTTAGCAAGTACAATTAGTGTTATCACTGGGTTAGTTAAGACCTTTAATTAAGATATTTGCATAAATAATTCTAAAAAAAATCCCCAACTACTTTTGATAATTGGGGATTAAAATATTAGAATTAAACTATATAAAATTTTATCTTCTATCGCCTAATAATCTAAGTAAGAATAAGAATAGATTAATGAAATCTAAATATAAACTTAATGCGGCAATAATTGATGTCTTAGTTGCAACTTCTTTACCTTCAGCAGCAGAAAGATACATTTCTTTGATTTTTTGAGTATCATAAGCTGTCAGACCAGCGAATATCAAGACTCCTAATAAAGAAATAGTTGTATATAAAATGCTACTACCTAAAAATATATTCACTACTGAAGCTAAAATAATCCCAATTAATCCCATAAACATAAAATTACCAACACCTGTAAGGTCTTTTTTGGTAATTAGTCCAAAGGCACTCAATGCTCCAAAACTACCGGCACTTATGAAAAATACTGTAGAAATAGAGCCCATAGTATAAGTAGCAAATAATGTAGATAACACTACACCTTGAATAAAAGAATAGGCAATAAATAATACAGAAGCAGTAGTAGCGGACATAGAATCAATTCTCGAAGAAAGATACCATACCATTCCAAATAAAGCTATAAATAGCAAAAATATACTACCACCCAATTGATATACTAATCCACTTTCATACACATAAAATGCAGTTACACCAGTGATACTAAGTCCACTGAACATCCAGCCATAAACCTTCGCCATAAATGTAGCTTGAGCCTTTGCTATATGATTTGCAGCTTGTGTTACTTGTGAGTGATTGTGATTCAAAAAGTCGTTTTCTGAAGAATTACCAAACATAACTCTATCCTCTTTTTTTAATTTATTTCTAAATAATTATAGTTAATTATAATTATAATACGTAAAATAATGATAAATGTTTTAATTTATTTTAATTTATTAACTAAGTTATTAATTTGTATTTGAATATCATTAACCATATTTTCTATTGACATTACATTAACCTTTATTCCTGTATTTATTACTGAATTTGGCAATGTTGGAGCAACAGCAGTTTTAGGATCTTGTGCATACATAATCCCACCATTACTCACAATAGTTTCTGCACCCATTGCACTATCTTTACCAAGTCCAGTTAATGAGACCCCAATTGCATATTTGCCGTAGACACTTGCTACACTTACAAAAAGTGGGTCAGCTGCTGGGCGAACAAAATTCTCTTTAGGTCCATCATCAAGTATAATTTTGTAATAAGAGGTAACTCTCATGTGTACATCACCCGGTGCAATATAAATCACACCTGGTTTAATTTGTTCACCATTTTCTCCTAACTTTGCACTCATATTAATTTCTCTATCTAATCTTGTAGCAAACGTTTCTAACATCCAAATTGGACCGTGTTGCACTATAAATATAGGTGCTGGAAAATTTTCCGGTAAATCTTTTAACAAACTAATTAAAGCAGGTGGACCTCCTGTACTTGTTGCAATTGTCAAAGCTGGTGTTTTAGGTTTAACTTTATTAGAATTTTCAAAAACCTTAACTGGTGTTGTAGATTTTACATCTTGAAAGTACGTTTTAGATATACCATCTTCAACTCTCATTGCAAAGTCAACAATATCAATTGGTTTTGCAATATAATCATCAGCACCAGAATCTAAAGCATAAACCTTAGCACTTTCAGTTACAAGTGCAGTAACCATTATAATATATGGTATTGGGTTTATGCTTTCTCTTATTCTTCTAATTAATTCTATACCATCAATATGGGGCATCATCCAATCTGTTATAACACAGTCAAATTTCTCTCTTGAAAGTTTGTCAATTGCCTCAATTCCATTATGGCAAATAGTAACATTGAAGTTCGCTTTAGTTAAAAGTCTCTTCATTAGTATTGTGTTTATCAACTCATCTTCAACAATTAATATCTTATAGTTTTCTGACATAATTTTAAATCTTTTAAAATGCAAACAATACTTATTAATTATTGATTTATTTTAATTCTCAACAATCAAAATAAAATTATTTACTATCAAGTTAAATGTAAAATCCAGATTAAATATTTAAAAAACAAACTTAAAAGTTTTATATTATATAATTAACCAATAATGCGAATTTTGTTACAATTAAAAAAACAAAACTTTTGTAAATTTTTATTTTTTAAATTTGATTAATAGTCACATTTCAACTCATATTAATTGCACTTTTTTGTTAACAAACTTATTTGAACATCGTTGTGTTTAGAAATATAATCAAATATATTGACGCTCCCAAACTCATAATATTGCTTAATATTTCCCAAATCTAATAGATTAAATCACGTAATTTTAACTAAAATACATCAAAAACTTCACGCAATTACACGATTTTTGCCTTGTTTTTCTTTTCTTATAATGTAGGGGCTGGGTTTCCCGTCCTTTCTTTTTTTTGTAAAGGCAAGGCACTGCCTTGACTCGCAGGATTTTTAAACTTCCAATACAATTTCAATTTTCAAGGAACTTCCGAACACTATGTGTTCGATTTGCAGGAAAGAAAAAAGGAACGTATTTACTACAATAATTTCACCACTACGTGGTTGAAGAATTGAATTTTGCACTATTTGCACTCTTTTTTGCATTTTTTACCAAAAACTTCACGGTATTTCACTATTTTTGCATATTATTTTTTCTTTTAATGTAATGGACGGGTTTCCCGTCCTTTCTTTTTTTTGTAAAGGCAAGGCACTGCCTTGACTCGCAGGATTTTTAAACTTCCAATACAATTTCAATTTTCAAGGAACTTCCGAAC
>JBEICW010000312.1:0-4525 GCA_040383785.1 Ignavibacteria bacterium
ACTGTTTATTTGCAATAGAAACGTTTGTACCTGATATACTAACATCTGCCTGACCAATAAAACTGCTATGATATGTGCCACTATAATCAATTCTATATTCCTCCGGGTCATCTATTTGATTAGTCCACTCGGGAACGGGCCTGCCATCAAGCAGAATTAAATCAAAATCTGATTTTGGATTGCCAAATTCATCAAAGCTTGTAACTTTGCTAAACCTATTTGTATGTTTTATAATATTAACAAATGCACCTTTATCATCTAAGTTCACACCCATTTGGAACTGTGCATTTGTATAATAAACAGTTGAAAGTATTATAGTTAAAATCAGTAAATATTTTTTCATAATTTCTCCGAATTGATTTACACAAATATACAAAGGAATTCAATTCAATGGAAATATAATTTTTACATGTTGTTTTAAAATAAATGACCCAACTACAAAAACGAAGAACTTTTAACACAAAGGTCACTAAGTTGGAAGACACAAAGGACACTAAATTTTGCACTATTTGCACTCATTTCCTCATTTTTTCACCAAAAACTTCACGATATTTCACGGTTTTTGCCTGTTTTTCTTTTTTTAAAGTCTTTCCCTTTTGGGGAAAGATTTAGATTGGGGTTTCTTCAAAGAACTTTTTATCCGAGATATACTTGCTAAATTGAAACATTTTAAACGACCCGCCGGTCGTCTCTATAATTATATTACGCACTATATTCACTCTTCCCCGCATTTTTTCAATTACAAATATCCTTCGGAGATACTATTTTTCTTGCCTGCGGAACTTAATTTACCTTGCGAAACTGAGAGTTCTATGATTTGTGTAATATAACTAAAGGCATCGGCTTGGTCATCGTGGTCGCCTGATGGAAAGTTTATCAATTCACTCTCAAACTCATCTAACCAATCGGCATTTGATTTAAAATAAATATTTCCACTTTTCATTCTTGCTGCAATTGGCAATGCTCTTATCCATTTCTCACCACGCGGGATTAACTCTTCTATCGGCAAACCGTGCTGAAGTGCTTCTTCAATCAAAGCAGTTTGATATTGCACTTTTTCTATACCAATCAAATTGGGTTTGTATTTTTCAAAGTAATTTTTAATTAAATCCAAATGTTTGGTGGGTGAAACTTTTTCTCTAAATATATCTATGATAAATATTTTATTTTCAGGAGAAACTGCAAAAACTAATATTACAGTATAATCTGCTTTTGTTTTCGTACTCATTGCCAAATCAATTGTTATGTAATATGTGCAATTATTATTATGTACTTTATCCTGATTTATCAAACCCATATTTGTGTAAAATATGCCGTTTATATCTGTATAATACCTAAAATATTCCTTTTTAAATATTTCACCATTAGCTAATATTGGGCTTTGTTGATACATAGCCGAAAACCAGTATTCGCCAAGTGTTTCTTTGATTTCCAAGAGGTCATTTATATCATATCTTTCGTCCCAAAGTACATTTCCTTTTTCGCGTCCAATTTGGTCATTTTCATCAGCAATTGCCGGCAAAATTACTTTATCCCAGATGCTTTTATTAGGGTTAGTTAGTTTATTAATTTTTAAACTTTCATCACCATTAACTTTTTCAAAATATTTACTATGAATTATGGTTTCATCTTTGATAGAGGACAAGAACTTATCGCTCAGAGCAAATAATTTACCACAAATATCATCTTTGTGCCAGCGTGTCATTACGACAATTATCGCCGAGTTTGGCTCTAATCTTGTAAATAAAGTTGATTGATACCATTCCCAAATCCCATTTCTTTTGTTGCTACTAAAAGCGTCTGTGTTGTTTTTGATTGGGTCGTCTATTATGATTAATTGAGCACCTTTGCCCGTTAGACTCCCTCCAATACCAGTAAAAGTATATGTGCCACCCAGTGAATTAACTTGGTTTTCAACTTGATTTTCAATATTGATAACCAAGGTAAATTCTTTGCTTGATTTTGAGCGTTTGCTGATATGAATGCCATAATTTTCGCCATGTCTTTCGATTAATCCAATTAGTTTTTTGCCAAATAATGTAGCAATTGAACTATTATAACTTACGAAAATCACATTATGCGTAGGGTATTTCATAGCATACCAAAGCAAATAATAACACGATATAAATTCGGATTTACCGTGTCGTGGAGGCATATTTACAATGAGTTTATTGATATATTTGTTGCTGATTTCTATCAATTTGTCATTGATATAATCAAGATGTGGTGAGGATTTCCATCTGCCATCGGAGATAAACTCGGCAAATGTTTTGGGCGAAGATAGTTCTGGGTTATTTTTATTATCATCAGAAAGCTGAGAGAAATTGTCTTGTGAGTTAGACATAATAATACCTGTGGGATTAATTGAAGAATTGTGGTGTTCTTTGGAGTTATGTAGAGAACAATATTAATTATAGTGTTAATTAATATTGCAGTATAAACGTAATAAATGTGTAATTATTGCAAGGATATTATAAAAACCAAAAAAAAGCGAACTTTTTATGGTTCGCTTTGATTTATTTTAATTCATTTTTTATATATTGTAAATAATCTTTAAAATTATCAAAATATCCAATTGCAAAGTCTTCAATTTTAAAATCTTTATTTAAAATTACAAATGACGGATACGATGTTAATCCATAATAATCTGCAGTTAAATCGCCATTTTTAAGAAAAGTAAATGGAAAATCTTTACCCGTAATGTACTTTAATTGATTTGTATCATTTGGCTCTTTTACACTAATTGCAATTACTTCGAACTTTTTATCATTAGAATCAATAAACTCTTTTAAAGGCTTAAAAGCTAATTTGCAAGCACCACACCAACTGCCCCAAAAAAATATAATTTTGTGTTTTCCATTATTTTCTATTTTTACATCTTGACCATTCAGATTCTTAATACTATTGGTATAAAATTCTTTGTTTATGAATTTATCACGAAGTTTTAACTCAATATTTTCTTCTTCTTTTTGTTGAGGTGATATTAAATTTTCTTTAAAACCATCTAATGTTTCATCAAAAATATTATCGGAAAAGATACTATCATTGTATTTACTAAAAATCACTTTAGTATAATTACTCTCACCTAAAGCATAAAGGTAGTTTTCAGTAAATTCAATAACTTTTTCATTATAAATTTTGAAATTTCTTCTAAGTTTTAAATCTAAAATATCATTTTCAATGTTCTGTTCAACATATATAGTATCTAAGTTTGTACTTATGTTAAATAGTTCTGGGTTATAAATTAAATAAGAAAAATAATTAGAATCATCAATAGTTATAAAATATTCTAAATAGTTAGTAAATTTTATTTTATTTAGTTCATGAAATTGTATGTTTTTGGTTAAATCTGAAAAATTATATGAAATAAATCTTCTATTATTGTATATTATTTTATTTTTTGATCTATTTATTTTAATTTTATAATTTAAAACGGTATCAAATAAATCTTTTTTTAAATAAATTGTATCATAAGATGTATATAGTAAATCACCATCTTGAAAATGAGTTGCTTGAGCATTAAAACTCAAGCAATCAACACTTTCAAAATATTTTCCTATTGTTTTTATTATTTTGCCATCAATTTCTTCAGCATTTAAATTTATGCTAAATAATAATATAGCTAAGAATAGATTTTTTATCAAGGACACCCCTTTTATTCAATTACTTCTATTGTGTATGCAACTTGAAATATTGGGTCTATAGTAATGTTTGACATAACATTATAACCATTAATAGCATCTGAATTGGTCAATGTTACATTTATTTTTTGTTTTACGCAATTATTATCTGAAACACCGCCACAATTACAAACATAATCACTAGGTTGTACTGGCTTACCAGTAGAAACATCAAATGAACAATTTGACTGTCCACCATTACAAGTACCTGTGCACTGAAATCTAGCACCTTTATGAAAAACACTTCCAATTGCCGCAGTTTCTTCATCTACATCGCTATCATATTCATTATAGTAATTGTAAACATACATTTTTGATTCAGAACTTACATTAATATAAATTAATGAAATAAACCTTCTTCCAACGGAGTCTCTAAATACCACAAAATGTTCAACTTCTACAATACTATCTGTAGCATTAATTTTGCCTAATAAATATGGTAAAAATTGCAAAGCCGCTATTGAATCATTATTAGAAATAGTTAATATATTATTCACATCACTCTTCGTTTGAGTTTGTGTAGTTTGTGTTTTATCTTCACAAGAATATAACGAAATCATAAGGATAATCAATCCTGCTAACAAAACTTTGAGTTTCATTTTAGAATCCTCTTTTATTAAAAAATTATAAATTAGTTATATAACTATGTTTTATTAATTCAATAATTGAGGTACCAAACAATAATTGATTTTTTATTTTATTTCAATACAAAGTTATATAATAAAAACTATAATACCACTATAAAACTTAAAATAAAATTAATTTTCTTTAAGTTGCTTAATTATTATTTTAAATAATGAAATTATTTGTTCTTCAAAAAATCTTAGTAATCAGATAAATCTGTG
>JBEICW010000313.1:0-4521 GCA_040383785.1 Ignavibacteria bacterium
AAAATATAAAATTTAATTAGTCATAAGACTTATATTAGGGAAATAAACTAAATGTGTGGAATTATTGGTTATATTGGTCATCAAAAAGCTTCGAATGTTTTGATTAATGGTCTTAAAAGAATGGAATATCGCGGTTATGATTCTGCAGGTGTTTCATTATTTGAAAATGGAAAATTAAATATACTAAAACACGTAGGTAAAGTAGAACATTTGGATAGAATGATACCTCACGAGTTATTAAATTCTACAACTGGGATTGCACATACTCGTTGGGCTACACATGGTTTTCCAAATTATGAAAATGCCCACCCACATACTGATAATTCAGGCAATATTTCTATTGTACATAATGGGATTATCGAAAATTATTCTGCAATCAAAAAGAAATTAACTAAAGAAGGTTATACTTTTTTGTCTGAAACTGATACTGAAGTTTTGGCTGTATTTATTGGCGCAATTTATGAAAAAGTGCAAAATTTAGAAGAAGCAGTTCGTTTGGCTTTGAATGAAGTAGATGGAACATTTGGTATAGTAGTATTATCTTCTTATGAGCCTGAGAAAATCATTGCAGCTCGTCAAGGTAGCCCAATGGTTCTTGGTGTAGGTGATGGCGAATATATAATAGCCTCTGACGCAGCAGCTATAATCCAATATACAAAACAGGTAATTTATCTTAAAGATAATGAAATGGCAATTATAACTTTAGATGGTTATAATACAAAAACTATATTTAATGAAACTACCTCTACTACAATTCAAGATTTAGATATTGAATTAGAGCAAATCGAAAAAGGTGGATTTGACCACTTTATGCAAAAAGAGATTTATGAGCAACCTGAAACAGTAAAAAATAGTTTTAGAGGAAGATTACTTGTAGATAATGGTAATGTGAAATTAGGTGGATTGCAAGCAGTAGCCGAAAAAATCCGTGATGCGAAACGAATTGTAATCACTGCATGTGGAACTTCTTGGCACGCAGCTTTGGTGGGTGAATATATAATTGAATATTTGGCACAAATCCCAGTGGAAGTTGAGTATGCTTCTGAATTTAGATATAGAAATCCTGTTATCCGTAAAGATGATGTAGTATTTGCTATTTCGCAAAGTGGTGAAACTGCCGACACACTGGCTGCAGTAAAAGAAGCAAAACAAAAAGGTGCATTGGTAATTGGTATTGTCAATGTAGTTGGCTCGTCTATCGCAAGAGAGACAGAAGCCGGTATTTATATCCACGCTGGACCAGAAATTGGCGTGGCATCTACTAAAGCTTTCACTTCTCAAATTGCAGTTTTGTCATTGCTTGGATTGTGGCTTGGTAGAATGAATAATCTAAATCAATTAGATGGTAAGCGAATAGCCAAAGAAATGATGGAAATCCCTGCGAAAATTCAACGAATTTTGGACGGTGCAGAAGAAGTAAGACGTATTGTAAAAGAGTATGCAACAGCTAAAAACGTTATTTATCTTGGTAGAGGTTTTAACTTCCCTGTGGCTTTGGAAGGTGCTTTGAAATTGAAAGAAATTTCATACATACACGCAGAAGGATACCCAGCGGCAGAAATGAAACACGGTCCAATCGCATTGATTGATGAAAATATGCCTGTGGTATTTATTGCTACAAAAGATGAGATTTACGATAAGGTTTTGAATAATATCTCTGAAGTAAAAACGCGTAAAGGTAAGGTTATAGCAATCGCAAATGAAGGTGATACTCGTGTAACTGAATATGCAGACCACGTAATTTATGTACCTGAAACTATTCCTATGCTGATGCCACTTTTGACTGTAATTCCATTACAATTGATGTCTTATTATATGGCTTTAGAATTGGGATGTAATGTTGACCAACCTCGTAACTTAGCGAAGAGTGTTACAGTAGAGTAAGTGATGATTTAAATTAAATTAATAGTCAAAATTAGAGACTAATTAAAAGTCATTTGATAATTTCATTTTATAATAGGTTGAGCATAAAAGCTTGACCTATTTTTTTTGGAAGATAATAGTACTCATTATACATATAAAATAATAAAACGCAATATTCGACTTGAATTTATTTAGTAAATCTTATTTATAAAATTATGAATATACAAGCCAAACAACTCAATATAGTACGTAAAATATTGAACACAAAAAATGAAAATACACTTGATTTGATAAATGAAACTATTGAATCCCAAAAAAGCAAAGATTTTACAAATGAATTCAAACCAATGAGTATTGAAGAATTTAAGTTGAGAATTGATAATAGTATAGATGATTACAATAATGATAGACTGATTGATGTTGAAGATTTAGAAAAAGAGATTGAAGAATGGGTTTAATGAAGAATGGGTTTAATAATAAAATGGTCAAACCAAGCAACATTAGACTTGGAAGTAATTTTTGAATATTATAATTATAATGCAAATTTAAAAGTTGCTCAAAGCATAATTAAAAATATTGTTACCATTTCAAAAAATCTTAAATTTTATCCAAATATAGGTAAATTAGAAACAACATTAAAATTTCCAAATTTTGAGCTTAAATATATTATTATTAATAATTATAAATTGATTTATAGTAATACTCAAAAAGGTATAATTATACACACTGTTTTTGACACAAGACAAAATCCAGAACTATTGGTGGATAAATTTAAGAATATTTGAAAGAGAAATGAAGCGTATGATAAGCTCGCCTGATGGAAAAACAAATTATTATACTTATCCTTGGGTTAGGTATGTTTTGGGGGCGGATAATAAGGAACTTGCTGTTTATACTGGGGCTGAGGTTGCTGATCAACTACAAGCAAAACAAGCTGACTGCAATGCAAGTCCAGTGCTATTGCCAACAACTTATTTAGATATGAAACCTATTTTTCCAAATAATGCTTACGTAATTATGGCACCAAGTGAGTATAATGTTTATGGAGCGGGAATGAATCCTATTATGTCTTGAAAATTGGGAGATAATGGGCAATGGTTTAGGCACTTTAAGGTGATGGACTATTTGGGTTCTACACGCACGTAGGTGCTGGCTAAAGATAGATCTGGCACCGAAACCTACCTACAAGCTCAATATGATTACGAACCTTATGGTGGTGTAAATTGGTCTTGGCAGTGGGCGGGCGATTTGTATGATAGTAGTAGAACCAAATACATTGGCAAGGAAATGGACAAAGAAAGTAATTTGGCAGACCATGGCGTCCGAAAATACGAAAACGAAGTAGGTGTATTCACGAGTATAGATCCGCTTTGGGAAGAATATAGTAGTTGGACACCTTATCAGTATGCAGGCAATAATCCTGTTATGTCTGTGGATTGGAATGGAATTATAAAATTAAAATATATGAGTAAAAGTAAGAAAATAACTGTTGAAAATCAGGAAATCAATATTTTAGTTGATAATGATATTGAATACATTTCTTTGACTGATATGATTAGGGCTAAAGATGGAGATTTTTTTATTTCGGATTGGCTTAGGAATAGAAATACTATTGAATATTTAGGTATTTGGGAGTCTGTTTATAATCCTAATTTTAATTATGGCGAATTTGCCATAATTAAAAGTCAAGCGGGTTTGAATAGTTATAAATTGAGCGTAAAGGAATGGGTAGAACAAACTAATGCAATTGGTATTAGAGCAACAGCAGGGCGATATGGTGGAACTTATGCACATAAAGATATTGCATTTGAATTTGGTATGTGGATTAGTCCACAATTTAAAATTTATCTAATTAAAGAATTTCAAAGGTTAAAAGACGAAGAAATTAGTCGTAATAATTTAGAATGGAATTTACAGCGAACACTTTCTAAAGTAAATTATCAAATTCATACTGACGCAATCAAAGAGAATATAATACCAAAAGTTGTAAATAAGTCTCAAATTAATTTTATTTATGCAAGTGAAGCGGATATGCTAAATATTGCTTTATTTGGAACTACTGCTAAAGAATGGAGAGATAAAAATCCTGATTTAGAAGGTAATATTAGAGATTATGCTACTTTAGAGCAATTAGTTGTACTTAGTAATTTAGAAAGTATAAATGCACTATTAATTCAGCAAAAGGTTAGTCAAAGCGAAAGGTTAGTTCAATTAAATACTATTGCGATTTCTCAAATGAAATCACTTTTGAATAATAGAAATATTAAAAAATTGAAGTAGTAGAACCAAATACATAGGCAAGGAAATGGACAAAGAAAGTAATCTGTTGGGCCACGGCGTCCGTAAATACGAAAACGAAGTAGGCTTATTCACGAGCATAGACCCGCTATGGGAGCAGTATCGTAGCTGGACACCTTATCAGTATTCAGGAAACAATCCGATAATGGCTTTGGATTGGAATTTTTTTTGAAATAAAAAAATAAAAAAGGAAAAAATGAAAAAAAGTTAGTGCAAGCGTGGATTGAATTGCATAAAGACGAATTAAAAGCGAATTGGGAATTAGCAGTAACGGGTAATCAAATTTATCAGATTGAACCTCTTAAATAATATCAATATGAATATACCAAAATTAATAAAGATTATTCCAGTCGAAAACTA
>JBEICW010000314.1:0-4504 GCA_040383785.1 Ignavibacteria bacterium
CAATAATAATTAAGTTACTAAATCCAACTACAATGATTTTATTATTAAATATCAAAGTTTTATTTTTAGGGTGATACCTTGAAATAAATTGATAAATTAAGTCTTTATATTGTACGATTGTATCATTTTCTGTTAATTCATTTATACTAATACCACCATAATTAGTATATAATTTATGATTATAATTTTGACCATATGTAGAAAGTACTTTTTTCCCTAAAAGCTTAAAATTAGAAAAAGTAGAATCAAACTTATAAAAATCATATTTAAATTGTAATCCAATCTCATTGTCATTGACTTGATAAAATGTGGGAGGTAAAATTTCAGGGTTTTCTAAATTTATAATTTCCTTTGTATTGATTGAACTGATAAATTCTAGGTTTTTATTGTAAGTATTTATAGTATAAGAATTAACAATAGAATATATTTTATTATGTATATAACAAATTGGTTTTATGTGATCATCCTTATTAAAATTATCAAAGTATGGGTAAATAATACTATCTTGAATGCTTTTTTCAATTTGTAAGTTTTCGTTTACTAAATATATATAATTTTTAGTTCGGCATAAATACTTATTATCAAATTTTACAAATTCTCCAAATAATTCTTTATTTTCTTTTAAAGGTAAGTCTTCCATTTGTACCCAACTTATTGCATTATCATAACTAACTGCAATTTTACCATTTATTGAAAAAGCAATAATTCTATCTTCTTCTTTAATCATTTTAATAATGATTTCTTTTTCAAATACTTTGCCTTCTACGTAATTTTTAAATTCATTATTTGTAATCCAATAATTACCACCAGAGCCATAAGCTATAATTGTAGAATCCCATGCTTCAGCTCCATAAAAATCAATAATTATTGGTTTTATATTGAAATTATCAATGGAATATGATATATTGAATGATAAAAGAAAAAGAAAAATAAAGTATATTTTTTTCATAAAAACACTCCGTAGTAATAGTAGGGCTAACATTTAAATTAGCCCCTTGATAAATTAGGTTTATTATGGACAATTTGGATTAAGTAAATAGCAACCTTGACCAGCTGGCAAAATACCATCGATAGGCATTGAAGGACATGATGGTGTACCAACTAAATTTCCACTAATTGTATTCCACACAATTGTTGAACCATTATTACAAGCTTCATAAAGTGTTTCACAATATGCATCACTTGTACAAGCGACAATTGATTGATTTGAAAGTTTTTCCCAACATGAATATACAACAAATAACATTCTAACTTTTGGGTTTTCATTACATGGCTTTACCTCACATAATTCAGATAAATATATTCTATTTCTTACCTGTTGCATTATATCAGCAAAAACAAATTCATCATCCCAAGTTTGTGTACAATTTGTATCTAAAGGTATAATTGGACCAGCTCCTAATTTTACAATAGTAGCGGCGAGAGCTGCTGGGGAGCATTTGTAACATACTGGCACACTGTATTGATATCCATTTACTGTAATAATCATATTTGTAAATGTAAATCCTGTTTCACACGGTGCCTGAGCTTTTACCTCTTCCAAATTCATTCCGAACAAAGAGATTAGTAATATAGCTATTATCGCTATTTTTTGAGTAATATTTTTAGTCATTATTTATTTCCTATTGGAATAATTATTTTTAATTTAATTTATTTTGTTTTTAAGTTAAGGGTTAAATTTATTAACTCCATAACTTGAGATTTATATTTAGCTACGTAGAATAAAGCAATTAGTTTTATCTATTCTAAATAGTAAATTTCAACTTGTCATTATTTATTAATTTATACAATTAATTAAAAATATGACAAAATGCTCTTTGTAATGCTGGGTATCTGTGTTCTAGACATTTATCCAGCTTTACAATAGATTTTGATTTAAATTCCAAAATTCCACAATTATGTAAAATATTATTATATTAATCCATACATAAATTTTATTTCATAACATTATTTTCTATTTTCAATACGTGGTATTGAACGAAAATCCACTATTAATTACTTATTATTTATTTACTTAGCAAACTAAGAAAAATTACAATTCAATCCAAATAATTTTAAAAACAAATTAAATCTCAATATTATTTTATCTTCGTTAATGGGATGTACTCATAAATGATGACCAAAACTTTGTGTTTATTAGCATTGTTTTAAATAACTAAATTAAATATATTATATTTTCACCTATCTTCCAAATAATTATAAAATATTTTTTCTAAACAAATGAAATTATGTTTTGTTACAGATTTGGAGAAAATAATTTAAACGACTTGCTTATTTTGTAACTTTATCGAAATTTTTAGGTTATAGTTAGAAATCATTTTCACTTATATAATTTTAGGATTAAAATGAAAAAAATATTACTTTTTATGTTTTTTTGCGGCTTAAATATTAGTTTATTTAATAATAAAATAATTGCTCAAAAAATCAAAAGTTGCCCTGTCCTGCCAAGTAATAATATTTGGAATACCAAAATTGAGAATATGCCTTTGCACCCCAAAAGCACGAACTATATCAATACAATTGGAGCGAATCTTAGTTTGCGAAATGATTTTGGTTCTGGACTATGGAATGATGCACCAATTGGCATTCCTTATGTATTGGTAGATGGCAATCAGCCAAAACAATTTGTTACATTTGAATATGCTGATGAAAGTGATAATGTGCCATATCCTATACCAGAAAATCCACCAATAGAGGGTGGAATAAATAGTACAGGTGATAGACATATTCTGATGATTGACACCACAAACTGCATATTATATGAATTATATAGTGCATACCAAAATACCAATGGAACTTGGAGAGCAGGTTCTGGGGCAGTTTTTGACCTCAATTCTAATGAAATGCGACCAGACACTTGGACTTCTGCAGACGCAGCTGGATTGCCAATTTACCCAGGGTTAGTTAAGTACGATGAAGTGGCGAGTGGCGAAATAAAACATACAATTAGGTTTACAGTTCCCAAAACGCAAAGAGCATATTTATGGCCCGCAAGGCATTATGCCTCGTCAATCAAAGACGAAAACTATCCACCTATGGGTATTATTATGCGATTAAAAAGCACTTATGATATGAGTAAACTATCGCCACAATCTAAAGTTGTTGCTGTAGCACTTCAAAAATATGGAATGATTTTAGCCGACAATGGCTCGGCTTGGTATATGTCTGGTGTGCCTGACGAAAGATGGGATATGGACGATTTATATACTTTGCGTCAAATTAAAGGTAGTGATTTCGAAGCAGTTGATGTAAGTTCGCTAATGATAGACCAAAACTCTGGCGAAGCTAAAGACTTGAGTAATTCCATTGAAAATGAAGTAGTAAATTTTGAAATAAATTACAGATTAGAAGGCGATAATCTAAATTTTAATGGACTTAATATTGGAAATGAAATCATAATTTATGATTATTTGGGTAACATTTTGATGAGAAAAACTACGCAGAATGAGAGTGAAATAATGGATATTAGCCAACTCAAAACCGGCATTTATTTTGTGAAAATTGGGGAAGAATTTAGTAAGTTTTGGAAGGTGGAGTAAGGAAAAATTACATATATATTATAGAAAATTTATTACATATAAGCATTTATTATATTTATAAATTGACTTTTAAATGGTAATAAAACTATATACTTGCAAATTGTTGAAATGATAAATTATTTATATTTGAGAAGTTTTTAGCATGTTCTAAAGTCATACTAACAACGTTCCCATTAGTATCTAGTTCTATCAATACATTTTCATTAATATCTTTAGTTTCTACAATTTGGTTTTCATTAAAATTTATTAATAATGTATCTGTATCTTGAAAGTATTTAATATCCATTTTTTTTGATTTTAATTTTTAGAAATAAATTTGGGTTAAAGTTTTATAGATCTATCGAAAAAGGCATTATGAATAGTTTCTCCATCTTCTAAAACAACAATTCTGAGTAGCCTGCCTTCATTTTCATTAATTTGTGCCAATTTTCTAATTCTACCATCTCCTTGTATTTCAGTCTTCATTGGATGATAAAATGTAAATTCAATCCATTCTAACTTAATATTTTGCCTATCTTGCCTACTTTTAGTTGTTTCAAAATAGTTAGTAAATTTCATATTAATTAATTTTAAAATATAAAAAAAGCGGCTTGCTTATTATCGTTTTAAATTTAAAAGTATTGTAAAAATAGTTTTTGCTTCACATTTCAATTATAACTAATATTCTCACTCTATCCCTACATTTACTTTTTCGGTGTTTAGGACTCTTATTAATTCCTGTGGGTTGATTTTGATGATAAAACCACGTTTGCCACCATTGATAAAAATTGCTTCATTATCAAATATAGTTGATTCTGCATAGACTTTCATCTTTGTTTTTAATCCAAATGGACTTGTGCCACCAAATTCATATCCTGTTGCTTTGAATGCTTTGGTTTGGTCTGCTGGAACTAAAGACTTTTTGCCGATTTGACGGGCTAATTCTTTGGTAGAAACTTCTTTATCTCCGTGCATTAGGCATACAA
>JBEICW010000315.1:0-4495 GCA_040383785.1 Ignavibacteria bacterium
AATAAATATTTGGAAAATTAAATATATATATGTAATTTGAATTAAAATAAATTAAGAAAAATAATTTTTAGAGTTTTGAGAACATCATATTTGATGTTAGGTAATTAATGTGGTAAATCAAAAAAAAAATAATATTCTCAATAAATAATCAAACTCTAAAGTAACGCTGAGTAAAATTTTTGCAGACGATACCCAGCATTACAATAGAGAAAATGATTATATAATTAATTATTTACATAATCTTTTTTAGCGGAGAGCAAAATTATGAAAAAAAATCATAATTTCCAATTCGGAGGGAATAAAAATACCCCTTCAGACACGCAGATACTTCCTTTTGAAGTATCTAATTCTAATGTATTTACTAAATACAAACTCGCAACACTATTTATGGTGTTTGCCCTCTTTTTTTACTTCATAGATTTTGGTAGAGCGGAGGCTACTACAGATTGTGATGGCTGTACTAATGGTACTTGGATTCCATGTGATGACAATGAAAAAATATTAGTAAACTATGCTGGGTGTAATGCTATAGTTTCATTTGAAAAGAAAGTTTGTACCACACTAGCACCTACTAAATATGAACTGAGAATAACAGGATTTGAGTTGTCCCCTGGGTGCACTTCACCTGATATAGAAAACCTAATGAAAGAAGCTAACAAAAAGCTACTTTGGTCTTCAAGAGCTATATTTGGTGTTACAGGTTCTTCTATTAATGTACGATTAATAACTCGTAGTTGCTGGGAGCATTTTGTAGATAACAGTGGAGAACCAGATATAAATTCTTTACGTCCTTGCGTATACATAGAAGATTGTTGCCAAACTTTATATGCACTTAGTACTGTAGAAGATGATAAAGGTTTAAAAATTAATAACTCTACTCAAACAAATGCAAGCGATTCTTTATGCGTAGGTACTAATAGTATTAATTGTGGTAGTTATATTTGTGAATCACAAAACTTACCTACTAATGTTCCACTTTGGGATGTAGATAATACTATTTGTGGAACCGAATGCGACAATCCATGGAATGCAGATGCAAGTGATTTCGTTGAAATAACAATTTCTTCCGGTTGTAAATATAGAGCATATTATGCTTTAAGAAATTGTGATGGTGAAACTTACTTTACTCTACACCAGCTTTCTTTTGATAATGCCTGTTCACCAACTCCCTCAATGACAACATTATTAGATGCTATAAGACCAGTATTATTTGCAAAATTTGGTTCATATATTACAACTCTTCCTGATACAGCTTATATATCAGTCCCTAAATGTTGGACACAAGCAGGTAATATTTATTATCCATGCTCATTGGATGATTGTTGTATATATCCTATTGAATTTAGTGAGCCTAATTCACCACAAAAATTAGCAAAAATATTAACTATAGTTTCTTCTTCAAATTTAATTTGTAGTAATACAAGTTGTGTTTTAGATATATGCGGTTGGTTTGCAAATAAATCCGCGACATATTCTAAAATAGGTTTAAATGACGAGACTGAAAATAGTTCATTTATTAATATATCTCCAATACCAATAACTGATGAATTTAATTTAAATATTAATTCTACATATTCAGAAACTTTAACACTTGAAATTTATAGTATGATGGGGGAAAAATTAATTGATTATAATTTTAAAGTTAACAATGGTAAAAATGTAATTCAAATTAATTCAAAATCTTTAGTTAAAGATCAGATATATTTTTATAAAATTATAAATATTGATAATGAGGTTTTATCAAATGGGAAACTTATTAAATAAAAGAAATATAATATTTATAATTCAAAGTTTAATAAACCAAGGGAAGCACTTTGTGCTTCTCTTGGTTTATTTATTTATTCTTACATATAATTTAAATTCACAAACTTATACAAATTTTTATTTGAGTCATGTAGGTAGTTTTACTTTTGTAAAGAATGGCAATGAATTTAAAATTGAAGCTATAAAACAAACGCATCAAAGTAATTATAGCGATTCACCCAATTATTTATTTGATAATTTTTCAACGATAAGTGATACCAATTTTAATCAATTACTTTATACATCTGCAAATAGAGTTTATTCTAAAGTAAATAGATTAGTCAATGATAGTGAATTGATAAATGATGAAGTAGGAGGATATGATTCTTTAGGAAGAATAATTAAATATAAAACAGGTATTAATACATTAAGGCACTTATATGTTAAAAGACCTGGCACATTAAATCAATATTTATTATTTTATATAAATCCAGATAATAATTTACTTAATTACTGTTTAATTCAATATAATGTTGTGTTGGATACCTACACAATGGTTGAAAAAAACAAAGAGCTTGACAAAGTTTTTACATATAGTTTTGATATTACACATCATAAAAATGGGAAAGATTTATGGATTGTAAGATCCTGTAATAATAATCTTTACGTATCAAGTTTGATAACGGAAAATGAAATAGGAAAAATAAATACATTTTCAAGTTTAGGAAGCGATGATGTTTCTCGAACATTAGAATATTATAATTTATATTATCTTAATTATACAAAAATTAGTCCAGATGGGAAATATTTAGCATTTGTAACTAATTCTGATATTGATTTAAAAAATCCAAATAATCGACCTAATAACCCTAAATTTAATCCAACAATAGCAAATTTTGATAATAATACAGGTAAAGTTTCAAATAAAGTATTATTAGAATATTATTATGATGGCTTAGATTATGATATTTTAAATGATGTAGTTGATATTGAGTTTTCAGCAAAATCACATTCGTTTTTTATTATAAATAAAGATTTCATTTATAAGTATAATTATGATGAAGTAAAACAAGGATATATTAAAGATATTTATAAGTTTGATTTTTTAAGATCTCACGGAACAAAATATTTAGCGTCATTTTTGGGTCCAGATAAGAATATATATTTTATTTCACATAACTCTATATTTGAAATTGGGAGTAAAATTGGAGTCAAGAATTGTGAATTATTTACAATAAAAGGTGATTATAATTATAAACAATCAAACAAAATAAATAAAAGTAATCTAACAAATGTAATTTATGAAACTAATTTGTATTTATTTCATCCATTTTGAAATAATGACATCTCAACTTTATGAAGTAGAGACAGAATTAACAAAAAATGTATGTTTTGACTCTGAAATTATTTTAAGTGCAATTGTATTAAGGGAATTGCCTGATACAATTTATAAATGGACTGGACCGAATAATTTTATTTCTTATGAACAAAATCCAAAATTATTAGTAAATAATAAAGATATGGAGGGATTATATAAAGTTGAGGTATATGATAAGAATCAAACTAAATATTTTACTGGTTTCACTACATTAAGAATAAAAGAGATACCATATTTTAATATAAGTAAGAATAAAGAATATTTATGTAATAATTCAAATATTAAATTATCTGTAAAAGAATATTTTCCAGATGGTTACAGTTATCTTTGGACTAATGGCGATACTTTAAAAAATATAAATATTTCTGAAGCTGGAGAGTATTCTTTAACAATAACAAATGATTTAGGTTGCTCATATACGAAAAAAATAACTATAGAAAAAGTTTTACCTCCACAATTTAATCTTGTAAAAGACGGAGAGGAGTGCGGCACCGCAGAAATTACCCTAAAATCTGATGTGGAATTTCCGAGTACATACAAATATCTTTGGAATACTGGGGCTATTACTCCAGAGCTGAAAGTGAGCAAAAGTGGAGTTTATACGCTGATTATTACCGATACAAATGGCTGCCAGACCAGCAAAAGTATTGAGATTATCTTTGGTAAAAAGCCGATTGCAGAGATTAAAGCGATGGGTGCGACTACATTTTGCGAGGGCGGAAAAGTAGAACTCCGTGCCACAGGCGGAATGAATAGCAATGACCTTAATTTTGAGTGGAACAACGGAGAAAAAGTGCCGAATATTTGGGTAGATAAATCAGGCATTTATAAGGTGATTATTACACATAAATTCTCAAATTGCAATGATTCTGCCGAAATTGAGATAAAAGTTAATCCAAATTTGGTGAGCAAAATTGAGCAAATAGGAGCATTATGCAAAGGTGGTGAAGTAACATTAAACGCCCAACCACAAGGTACAGAATATAAATATTTATGGTCAAATGGTGCAACAACTCCAAGTATAAAAGTCAACCAAGCAGGGAAATACACAGTTGAAGTGAGCTTGGACGGAACTTGCAAATCAAGTGCAGAAATTGAAGTATTTGAAAACCAAGCTCAAGAATTTGAGATAATCGCAGAAGGAAAATTCTGTGTAGGGGACTCAGTTAAACTAAGCTCTGATAAGGATTTTGCAAAATATTTATGGTCAAATGGCGAAACAACAAAAGAGATAAATGTAACATTGTCAGGCACATATAAATTAATAGTTACAGACGAAAATGGCTGCACAAACGAAAAAAGTATTGATGTAGAGTTCATTAGTCCAAGAGAATATAAATTAGATTTCACAGATTACGACTTCGGAAATGTAGA
>JBEICW010000316.1:0-4490 GCA_040383785.1 Ignavibacteria bacterium
CAGAAACTATATTTTCAAATTATAATATTGGTGATTACATAGCGATTCCTAATGCAAATGTGACTTTCTTTGAAATTGTATCAATATCAGGTGACACAAGTATGGTGGTTAGTGGGTTAACTATACCAGCCGTTTCAGCGGGTTCTAGTTTTTACCCAGCACAAAAAGATGGTCTTACGTATAAACAAAATAATATATCAATTGATTACACAGAACATCCTACATTCTTATTTGAAGATGAAACTATAATTTCAAATTACATTGGAGATGTTGCAATGTTTAGAAACTGGAGTGAGCATGCTTTCTTATTACCAAATAATGTCTTTGGTGAGGACGTAATTGGAAACACAATAGGTAACGAGTTTATAAATAACACATTTAATAGTGATGTTGAACATAATGTTATAGGAAACGAATTTGAGAATAACACAATTTATAATGATGAAGATTTCATTGATAATCAAATAGCTACTAATTTCAGAAATAATTTAATAATATGTGATGATTTTAATGACAATGTAATTGGTGACGGTTTTAGTGATAATAAAATTTTTAATAGCAACGATTTCCTTGATAACCAAATAGGTATTGGATTTAATAATAACACCATATACGATGACTTTGAGGACAATAAAATCGGCAACGGTTTTAGTTATAATGTTACAGATGGATCGTTTAATAATAATTCAATTGGTAATCAATTTAACAATAATGATACATACCAAGATTTTAATGATAATTCAATTGGTCATTATTTTGATAATAACACTATTTATTCTAATTTTTACAAAAATGAAATATTAAATAACTTTAATAATAATCTAATCGGTGACTCTGGTAATTTAGGTAATTTTGAATTTTACAGAAATAGGATTGGAAATGATTTTTATGAAAATACTATTAGACAAGATTTCCAAAATAACCAAATTGGTAATCAATTTAACAATAACACACTTAATGGAAATTTTTATAAAAATTTTATTGGAAATGGATTTAACAATAATCCAAACATAGGATATAATTTCTACGGTAATAATATTGGAAATGGATTTAACGAAAACGAATTAATTGGTGATTATTTTAAAGAAAATAAAATAGGTGAAAATTTTGAAAGTAACAGTATTTCTTATTTTTTTAATGGTAACCAAATTGGTAATCAATTTGAAAATAACACGTTAGGAGATACGCAATATTTTAATTGGGATAATACAGATATTGAAAATTTAACAGGAAGAACTTATAATACATTTTATAATTCATTATACGGTGATGAAGGGCAAAATGTTGGTAACGTTATTTTAGGTAAGGAACTTATAATGCATTTCCAGCGTAATTCTGGTACAACAATAACTAGTGGTGATTTAGTAATTGGTGAAACATATGAAATTACAAATTATCAAGGAAGTGACGATTTTAGTAATGTTGCAGATATAATAAGTGGTGTTACCAATACAAACGGTTGTATTTTTATTGCGATAGGAACTACACCTACTGAATGGAGTTCAAATTCAACATTAACTGAATTAACTTCTTATGATGAATACCACACAGTTAAATTCACACAATGGACACAAAATAATAATGGCGGTGGGTTTTCATATGAAAGAACAAAAGTTTATCCAACATCTGAATCAACCGTTTATTTTACAAAAACAAATTATTCATCGGTAAGTGATATTATTATTCCTGGTCGTCTTGAAATAAAAAGAAATAGTGGTGGAGCGATTTATAATGATGTTTTAGAAAACTCGTGGATTCAAAGTGTTTCACCTGAAGGAACAGAATGGAATTCAATATATACTCAACCATATAACGGTAGTGAATTTGCGGATAATACTATTTTTGGTGATTTTAAAGGAAATTATATTCGTGGAGCTTTTGCAGGAAATAAAATTGATTCTAGTGTAGGCTCGAACCAATTTTCTGGTAACACATATCTAAATAACATTGGTATAGCAACTTATGATAATGACTTTTTGGGTGATGTTTATGGTAATAATTGGGTAGGTCCTTTTTATCTTAATGTTATTGGTGACAGTTTTGAGAGTAATTCTTTTGGTCATGAAACTTATAATAATACTATAGGTGAAGATTTTTTTAGTAATAATATTAAAGAAAATTTTTATGAAAATACAATAGGTAATGGATTCCAAACTAATCAAATTGGAAGTTATTTTAATAATAATACAATAGATGACTATTTTGGTTATGGTTATGGAGCCCCACAAGGAAATAAAATAGGTAATAATTTTTACAGCAACGTAGTAGGTGAATATTTCTATAACAATACCATTCCTGATAATTTTGAGAATAATGAGATAGGTAATTATTTCCAATGGAACGTAATAAATACAAATATTAGCGATACTTTTTTCACGCTTAACTACGGAAATATTACAGGATTTACCTATACTGCTACAGGATTAACTGCTACAGATGATATCTATTACGGTGAAGGGGCAAGCTTAAGTGATTCCCCACAGGGTGTTGGAGCATCGTT
Organism: Ignavibacteria bacterium; assembly: GCA_040383785.1. Taxonomy (GTDB): domain Bacteria; phylum Bacteroidota; class Ignavibacteria; order Kapaibacteriales; family UBA2268; genus JBDNHS01. The sequence goes on from JBEICW010000316.1 coordinate 2,501, forward strand.
TGATGTTGAAGTTTCTGGCGGAGCTGTAATAGGCGTTAGTGGAAATACAGTAGGAAGGTTGTATGAAAACGGAAATACATTAACAATATTGGCCAATCAAATAGGTGGAGTTGTAGGTGGTATTTATACTTTTTCTAGTGATGCCATAGGTAAGGTAGGTACAGATAACGTATATACTGGTGTTACTGCGTCTGGCACTGGTGGTGAAAATGCAACTTTTGATATTACCGTTACTTCTAGTGCAGTTAGTGACATTATTATTAATGCTCGTGGTGCAGCTTATTCTGTTGGCGAAACCTTAACAATATTAGGTACTGATTTCGGTGGTCCTGATAATATCACAATTACTGCTGATACAGTTTATTCTGATGATGTTGTAATTACTGTTACTGGCGTTACTCCTGGTTCATTATTTTATGATCATTACACAAAAGAAGTTTTTGAAAGAAAATTAGGTGATAAAAGAGTTTCACATTATGATGAGAATGATGTTTTAAACATTGACTCAATTTATTTAAGCTCAGGATATATCCCAGTATATAGTGACTTATTGTCATTCCCAATAAGTGATGCTAGTTTTGAGTTTTATTGTGATGGATCGTATAGCAACGATGGAGGCACCACCTCTCAAACCGCAAATAATGTTCAAGATTTGGTCACACTATTCAATAACAGTTTTAGACAATTTGGATATTTCTTTGATAATAATGATGGAACTCTTGGGCTATACATTAAGCCAACATTAAAACAACAATATTGTCCAAACGGAATATATTCACTTAATGTATATAGCGATTAAAAAAATAATATTATGATAACTTTAATACTAAGAACAACAGATAAAAAATACCTTAAGTCAGTTGAAACTGATACTTGGGTTGATAATGTTAAAGACGCATTTGAAATGACGTATAGAGAGTGCAATAGCGCCAAAGAGGCGTTATTAAATACTTATACTGACGAACAATTAAAAGTGATTGTTAACATGAGAAAGAGTAAGCCAATTACAGAAGAGGAAAGAATAGAGTTAATAAACCTATTAAAAAATAATTAATATGAGAATCTGTATATTATGCGAGGAATCTAAAGTTTCACAAGCAAGAGAAAAGATGAAGAATGATAATATCTTAAGAATAGATTTGTCACCAACAGGAGAATTACCTGCCACTCATAAATTGTGTGTTATGGCAGTTACTGATGACAAGGCTAAACAGATGATTGAGTCTGCCGAACTAACAATAATTGAGGCAATGAATCCAAAAGAATTTTTGGAAAAACATGGTCTAAAAAAAGTTGGGAAATACGGACTTGGAAACATATAAATTAAATAAAAAGTTCATCACAAAAGATGAAGCAGGCCAAATAGTGTCTTGGGTTGAATCTGTTAATCACGATGGTAATGATAGTAATTATCATCTTACGGAATTATCTAAAACACTGAATGGTAAATCTTATATGTTCGACATTTCAAATACGCCACTAACAAATTATATTACAAAATACCAATCAATATCCAATGTTTCGAGAGAACATCTTCCTGACTTTATCTATAAAATTATAGATAGAATATCAGAAGAGTTTAATTTTCCAAAGGACAACATTTTCTTGCAAGCAGTTGATATGAGTAAGGGTGGAAAAATAACTCCACATTATGACGCATCAATTGATGGATATATTAATTACAAATGTAATATAAGTATTTTATCGGAAGATTATGAGTTGTTTCTTGATAAGGAATCAATAGGTATTGAAGAGACAGATCTTTATGGATTTGAAGCTTCTCTATACAAGCATTGGACAAATGAATTTAATTCAAGAAGAGTCTTTTTAAGTTTTGGTTTTATTTTACCTTACGAAATTTTAAACAGAACTGAGAATGACCCTAGAGTAAGATTAAGCAAGAGAATTTGGAAATACTTCCAACAATAAAGCAAATTTTATAAACAGCAACCCATCAATATCATTGGTGGGTTTTTTTATTTAAATTACC
>JBEICW010000317.1:0-4472 GCA_040383785.1 Ignavibacteria bacterium
ATTTCATTAAACCATTCGTATGAGTACATATCACCATTAGTTCCACCTGTAACTTCTGCTTCTAAGGCAACTGCAGTTGCATTTGAGCAATAATCAACATTTTCAACATTAACAAAGAACTCAGGTAATTCGTTAACTGTAAATGAACTTGGGAATCCAGCAGATTCTTTATCACAACCAGTAATTAAATTAGTAGCAACAACATAATAAGATGCACTATTTGCAGCAATATTAGCAAAATTTACAACATGAGTTAAACCAGTACCAACTTGTGTATTTGAAGAGTTAAACCAAGTTAAACTAAAATTAGTTAAATCCCCAGCAACATAGTTAGAAACTGATAAAGTTACAGACTCATTAAAACAAGCTGTCACATCACCAGAAATTATTGGAGTAGTTGGCAATTCATTAATTGTAACAACTATCTCATCAAAATTAGTACAGCCAATACCAGTAGTAGTATTAGTAGCAATTACTTTATGTGTACCAGAAGCAGTTGGAAGATAAGTGGATCCGGTAGCAGTTGGAATTATTACATTATTATTATACCATTGGTAAGTAAAGTTATCACCATTTGGAGTTTTTGTTGTAGTTAAAGCTGATATACCGTCACGACAAGCAGTATAACTTGCAGCTCCAGAATTAATAGAAACTGTAATTTCAGGTAATCTTTGTACTGAATAGTTATTAGAAGTTACTTCACAAGTTTTAGGTGAAGTAGCTTTTACTGTAAAATTAGCAGTTTCTCCGCCATTTAATAAAGATGAATTAATCAATAATGTATTATTTGTAGCACCATTAATAATATTTCCACCTTTGTACCATTGGTAAGTGATACCAGATTGAACATTAGATACTGAAATGGTAGTACTTGATTCAAAACAGAATTTGTTTGTTCCAGTAATAGTAGGAACATTTGGTAATGGATTAACAATTACAGTAACTGAATTTGAAGTATAAGTACAACTATTAGAAGTTACTTTTCTAGTAATAGTATAAGTTCCAGCAACATCTAATGTATAATTAGTTAAATTTTGTGTATTTGAAGATGGAATTGGATTTACACCATTAAACCATTGGTAAGTATAACCACCATAACCACCTGAAGGAGTAGTACCAGTAAATTGTGCTTTAGAATTAGGATAAGCACAATACTCAGGAGTTGAAGTAGAAGCAACGTTATTTGTTACATTACTTGCAGAAGTAGTTAAAGTATTATCATAGAACCAAGGCTCCCAAGTTGTTACGCCTGTTCCATTGATAGTTGCACCATTACCACAAGGATTAGTTCCTGCTCCACCAGCTACAGTTGGACCATTTACTGAACCATAAAAGTTACTTACAGCATTTACAGTTTTGTTAGAATTATTAGTAATTGCAACTCTTCCGGTTGTAAATTTATTGTCTACAACTTCAGCACTTGTAATCACTGTATTTAAAATAACACCGTTATTTGAATTTCCAAAATCATTGTCATTGGCATATAATACTTTAACAGAAGTTGAACTAATTGCATTAGTTACTGTGCTAAATGTATTAGTATTTATGATCATTGTATTATTAACTAAATTAGCTAATATTGCATTTGTTGAGTTTGTAAAACTTGAATTAATTACATCTAAATCATTTGTTGCAATAACATTTAAACTTGTAGTATTATTAGTAAATGTAGTATTATATACACCTAATTCACGTAAACCACTATTTTGAGTAATACCAGTTGTATTGTTAGAAAATGTAGAATTATCTACAGAAACAAACGAATTTGTGCTTGAAATACCAGTAGTGCTTCCAGAAAAATTACTACCATTAGTTATAGTTACCCCACCTTCAGAATCTGTAATATTAACACCAGTTACATTATTTAATACATCTACATTATCTAAAACTAAACCAGAATTAGTTATGTTAAAACCTATGTTGTTATTTGCAATATTACTACCATTCACTGTTGAATTATACATAGTAATATATCCATCACTACCTAAAGCTGTCAAAAATGTTTTATTATTTGTAAATGAACCACCATCTATATTAACAAATGAATTATTTATGAATATACCAACAGTTGTGGCATTTGTAATATTAGTATTTAACATATCTAAAGATGCGTCTATACCAGTAACTCTAATACTTGTAGCATTACTATTAAAGTTTACATTTTCTAACAATAAATCAGCGTCAGTAATTACTATAGCTGTACCAGTAGTTTTGGTAAACGTAGAACTCGATATCTTAGATGAAGGAGAAGTATTACCAGAAATACCAATATTACTATTAACAGTTAAATTAGTACCAGTTAATAAATACCCATTACCGCCATTTGTATTAAAATCAGCGTTAAGTGTTAAATTGTTTAAAGTAATATTTGCCGTATTAAATTCTAAAGAGGCAAAGGGATCAAGAGCTGTAATAGTATATTTACCTTGCACTCCAGAAAAAGTAACCGTAGAATTTGAATTAAATGTTAAATCATTATATAAATTTAATGTAGTTGCTGCGAAACCATCAAAATTTAAATTTTTATTTGTTGTGATAGCATTATCAGCATCTATAGCAGTTGGTGCAAATAATAAATTATTTCCACTTGCAGCATCAGATATTGCTAAATCAATTGTTTCATAAAATTTCGATTTAGATATATTTTTAATCGGTGTTAAAAATAAATCAATATTAGGTGTAGTATAAGAAGCCATTGCGTTACCAATAATATCTTCAGTATTTAACATAGTTAAAGTTAAAGCTGGTGTACCTTGGTATGGTGCTGCACCATAAGTAACATTTAATGCAGTATATGATAAAGTTAATGTATATGAACTACTTGAATTTTTAGTTACATTAGTAACACTAACTGCTGTAACACCGCTATTTGTTGCATTTGCTAATTGAACGTTAAAATTAGCAGTAGTTAATTCAACAGGTGAATCCACTCCATTTGACTGATTAAATGAACTATTTGCATGTCTAACACCTTCAGTAAAAGTAACATTTAAAGTAGAATTATTTACTAATTCGAAAGTATTTAATTCTGGAGCTTTAGTATCAATTTTCAAACCATTTAAATTATTAGTAGTACCAATGTTCCCGTTACCATCATCTCCGGTAACCGATATATTTTCAAATGCTAAACCATTATCTGAGTTAACATCATTAGAAACAACTCTTGTATAAGCAAATGTTGTATTTGATATTTGATTTGTAGCAACTGAAGTTCTATCATTGATAGTTCCACCTGCAGCATTAATAGTAACTGTAGGGGTAGTTGGCAATGGTTCAGATGAAGTAATTCTTAAATAATAAGTACCTGTACCTACTACACCATTTTGAGTTTGTAATGGAATAGTGTAATTATTATCAAAGAAATAAGCAACAGTAAATGTTGGAGGTGTTGTATCGTCTAAAGTTTTTAATCTTAAACGAGTAGCATAAGCACTTTCACCATCATTATTATATGCAGAAACTGTCCAATCATAATCTGTATTTTCTGTTAAACTTGTTAAATCATAAGTAGTAACATTACCTAAATCAATATCATTATAAACAGCAATATCATTACCATTAGTAGTCATATCAAAAGTATAACCAGTAGCACCACTTACTGCAGTCCAAGAAACTGTGGCTGTATTTGCAGTAATCAAAGAATTAGCAAGACCTGTAGGGACAGCTACAGAAGTTTTTAATGCTCTTGGGTTATTTAAAGCAGTACTTGTATTATAGTTAAAATTTGTAGGTATATTATTTGATTCATATACTCTAGCAAAATATTGAGTACCTGCAACTAAGTTAGTTACAGTAACACTTCTTGTAGAACCTGTTCCGTTATATACTACATAACCTACTGTTCCACCGTTTGTCAATTGAGCACCGGAACCATATACAGAACTTGCAGTATGAGAAGTACCATTTGTAGGAGTTTGGGGTGTAGAGTTGTTATTGTAAACAACAACTATTCTGTGACCACCATTTCCGTTGATCCAAGTAATCGTAGCTGATGTGCTTGTAATGTCAGTAAATGCTATACTCTTCGCTTGTGTGGAAGGAGCAGCATATAAACTTGCAACATTGAATGTTATCGCAAGCAATAATATTGATAATATATTGGATATTCGCTTCATAATGAGCGTACCTCTTTAAATTGTAAAACAAAATGGATTAATTAATTTCTATTTAGATTTTCTTGTGTATTTTTTTGATTTTTTAAATAAATATTTGTAAATCTCAATAAAATTACTAAAAAGTAGAATAATTACACTTTTTAGGTTTATTATTCAATTTATACACCTCACAATAAGCAAAACTAATCAATAAATATTTAATATAAAAGAAAAATCTTTGATTTTTAAAACTTAATTAACTTTTTTTAATCATTTTGTAAGTAGTATTGAGTTTCTGTAATTTTAAAGTGTGTAGAAAATTACACACTTTTGGAATATTATCTTATTTTCATATAAATATTATTATAATTAGTTGTA
>JBEICW010000318.1:0-4444 GCA_040383785.1 Ignavibacteria bacterium
AAAATACATTTATAAATTTAATAATTATTACACAAAATATATGAATTTCAAATCTACTTTAATTGACAAATTTGTTAGATACGCAAAAATCGACACTCAAGCAGACCCTAAATCTCAAACATTCCCATCTACTATGAAACAATTTGATTTAGCTAAATTACTTGTTTCTGAACTTTTAGATATGGGCGTAAAAGATGTTTATGTTGATGAAAATTGTTATGTTTGGGCAACAATACCTTCTAATTCTCCAAAACACAATTTACCAAATGTAGGATTTGTGAGCCACTTAGATACAACTCCAGATTTTACAGCAAAAGGTTGTAATCCACAAATAATCGAAAGTTATGCAGGTCAAGATATAAAATTAGGCAACACTGAATTTTATGTAAAATTTGATGAAAATCCTGCTTTAAAAAACTGTATCGGACATACTATCATTCATACAGATGGCACTACCCTACTTGGTTCAGATGACAAATCAGGTGTTACTGCAATAATGACAATGGCAGAATATTTAGTTAATCACCCAGAAATTATTCACGGTAATGTAAAAATTTGTTTCACTCCAGATGAAGAAATTGGTAAAGGAGCAGATAGATTTGATTTAGCTAAATTTGATTGCGAATATGCCTATACTATTGATGGTGAAATGCCCGGCGAATTAAACAAAGAAACTTTTAGTGCTGATACTGCAATGATTAGAACTTTTGGTAGAGATATTCATCCAGGTTCTGCAAAAAATATTATGATTAACTCTATGAGAGCAATGGCAGAAATTATTACAAAATTGCCAAAAAATATGGCTCCTGAAACAACTGAAGGATATGAGCCATATATTCACCCTCACAAATTAGAAGCAACAGTGTCAAAATCTGAACTTTTGGTATTGTTAAGAGATTTCAAAACTGATGGACTTACTACTCAAAAAGAAATTTTAGAGCAAATAATTGCAGAAGTGCAACCAAATTACCCTGATACTAAAATTGAATTAGAAATTATCAGAATGTACCTTAATATGCTTGATAATTTAGAGCAAAATCCAAAAGGTTTAGACTTTTTATTCGAAGCAGCAACTTTAGCTGGTGTTAATCCTTTTTGGAATCCAATTAGAGGTGGTACAGATGGTTCACGTTTAACTGAAATGGGATTACCAACTCCTAATATTTTTACTGGTGGACAGAACTTCCATAGCCGAACTGAGTGGCTTTCTATAGATGCACTTCAGAAATCAGTTGAAACTATGATACATTTAGTACAAATTTGGGAACAAAAAGCTTAAGTATTTTATTTAATTTATAGTTACAACAAACATTTTATATTTATTTGAAAGAAATTAGCAAAAATATAGTAAAAATTTTAATTAGTGTAATATTTGTAGTTTTATCTATTTATTATGCCACTTTAGATATTGATTTTAATCGATTGAAAAATATATTAGTTACTACTAATTTTTTTATTGCATTAATTCCAATTCCAATCATTTTATTATCGCATTTATTTAGAGCAATGAGATGGAAAGTAATGTTAAATCCTATAAAAATTAAAATTAGTTTGCTAAACCTATTTTCAGCAGTTATGATTGGATATGCCGCAAATAGTGTTTTACCAATTCCGAGAGCTGGTGAATTTTTGAGACCATTTGTACTAAGCCAAAGAGAAAAAGTATCATTCTCGAGTATTTTTGCTACTATTGTAATCGAAAGAGTTTTAGATGTAATTTTTCTACTTTTCTTGTTTGGAGTTACATTTATCACTCTAAGTAGTAAAATAGTTAATATTTTACCAAATGATATTAATCCAAATAGTTTGATAACAGCAGTCGCAATGTTTGTATTTATAATTTTAGTTAGCTTTTATCCGCCACTATTTAGATATTTCATAAGTAAAATTTTAAAACCACTTTCACCTAAAATCGCTGAGAAAATATCTCAATTGTTTGATAAATTTAGTCTTGGACTTGCAGTAATAAAAAGTCCATCGGCATATATTAGGTTGATTATTGATTCTTTTGCAATTTGGTTTTTGTACGCAGTTCCGCTTTATATCACATTTTTTGCATTTGATTTCCAAGATTCATTAAATTTAGGAATGATTGATGCACTTATGTTACTAATTATTTCTGGTATTGGGGTATCTATAGCACCAACACCTGGAGCTATTGGAGTTTATCATGCTTTAGTTTCTACTGCAATGGTACAGCTTTATGGTATTCCCAAAGAAGAAGGTTTGGCTTATGCTACTGTGGTGCATTTTGTTAGTTATATTATTCAAGTAATTGTAGGTGGTGCTTTCTTTTTAAGAGAAAACATAACAAATTTAGATAAGTTACAAGAACTTCAAGAATCTGAAAAATAATTTAATTCACTAATTTTGTCTATTCTATTTTCATTAATTTTCCTTATACTAGGTCAAAATGTTCGAAAAAGTTATTATCAAAAATAAATTTACAAGAAGAATAAATGGTGGTCACCTTTGGGTTTTTAGCAATGAAGTTGTTAAAGTTCCCAATTTGCCTAATGGCGAAATTGTAGAAGTAGTTAATGAAACTGGAAATTCTTATGGACTTGCGTTTTTTAATCCTAATAGTTTGATTTGTTTGAGGTTATTAGTTTCTGAAGCTGTTCCTGACCTTATTTATTTTGAAAAGAGAATACAAAAAGCATATAATAAAAGATTAAAATTAATTAACCAAGTTAGTTCAAATTCATTTAGACTGATTTTTGGAGAATCTGACCTTATCCCTGGTTTGGTAGTAGATAAATATGCAGATTATTTGAGTTTTCAGATTCTATCTTCTGGATTAGATAAATTTAAAGATGTAGTAATACAAGCATTAGTAAATATAATTCCAAATATAAAAGGCATTTACGAAAAAAGTGACTCACAAACTCGAAAATTAGAAGGTTTGGAAGAATGTGTTGGTTTAGTATGGGGTCAAATTCCAAGTGAATTTGTGATGACAGAAAATGATTTAAATTACACTATTTCATTTGAAAAGGGACAAAAAACTGGCTATTTCCTCGACCAAAAGTTAAATAGAAATTACATAAAATCACTTTCAAACGGTCTAAGTGTTTTGGACTGTTATACTAATCAAGGTGGATTTATTTTAAATGCAGCCAAGGGTGGTGCAACAAAATTAGCTGCTGTTGATATATCTAATGAAGCAATCAATAGAGCCAAACAAAATGCTGAAAATAATGGATATAATGATATTGATTTTGTCGTGTCAGATGTTCCAGACTATCTAAAAGAGTGTATTTCAAATGAAATTAAGTGGGATATGGTAATTTTAGACCCTCCGTCATTTGCTAAAACTCGCAAAAGTATTCCGATGGCAAAACACGCTTATTCTAAAATAAATAGATTAGCGCTGCAGATTATCAATGAAAATGGCTATTTAGTTAGCTCAAGTTGCACAAAACACATAGAAGAAGAACTCTTATTAGAATTGATACTTAGAGAAGCTCAAAAGCAAGGGAAAAGACTAAATCTAATTTATAGAGGCAGCCAACCACCTGACCACCCACATTTAATAAATATGCCTGAAACTCATTATCTGAAGTTTTTTGTGTTTCAATTAGTGTAAGAAAATGATTAGAGGTTAATGATTAATGGTTATTGATAAATGGTAATTTAATAAAAAAGACAAAGTAAAATAAAATAGTTAATAATAATTAGTATCTATATGACATATTTAAATTTACGCTATTCTTTTTCCAAGTATTATTGCCTTGTAACATAATATTATAATTAATATCTAAAATATATTTACTTTTGTAGTCAAACAAAAAACCAAATCCTAAATTGCTTTGATTATATCCAAGAGGCATTTGGCTTGGTAATAATTTTTGATTTTCTGCTAAATCTTTTAGACCAATTCCCTGAACAATATTATAATTTACATAAATATTTGCTTCTTTAATACTTTGTAAAGTTAGTCTAATATTTGCTATTGCTCTATCCAAATAGTCATTTGCTCTGTAATTATACAAAATATTAGTTTCTAAATTAACATTATCTATTTTATAGCCCAATGCACTTCCAAACGAGAGTTCATTACCTAAAGGTGCTTGAAATGGGTAATTTGGATTAGAATTTATATTTTCTACTTTATTTAAGGCAAGTTTGAAATCTGTAAATAAATGTAAATAACTTTTATCCGTATTTTTGATATAATATCTAAAACCCATTGTAATATGATTAACTAAAAATACATCAAAAAGTGAATCTTGATTTAAATTATAAGTTCGTCTAAATTCAACTTCTTGCTCCTTGATTGTTGTATCAAATTTATTTACTTTTTTTAAATCTGCCATATAAAATGGAATATTCGCATAAAATCCTAAATCATCAGTAATTTTATAATTTACATCAATATCAAATTCCGTTTCCGAATATATGCTATTATAATAAGCATTACTAAAAGATTGCTGATTTCCAC
>JBEICW010000319.1:0-4443 GCA_040383785.1 Ignavibacteria bacterium
ATGGAATTGTGCAAACCAGCCAAAAGGCACATACCTAATCAAAATCCAACACGGCAATAACACTAAAACCGTGAAAGTGGTAGTGAATTAGAGAAGAAAATGATAAATGGTAAATTGTAGATGATAATTGTAGAGACGTTGCATGCAACGACTTTTTTTTGTTTTTATGCACAATAAATATGTAATAAATACGTCATTTATAATTGTCTTGATCCATAATTGAAAGGTTTATGGAATTGACTTGATTGAAGAGATATTCTTCAACCACGAAGTGGTGAAATGATTGTAGCAGAAGCGCTCCCTTTATTTCCAAACTAAACCTCGTAGAGGTGAAATAAAAGAGTTTCACTCCACTGGAGTTTAAAGTATTTTGTTTGGTAGACATTTTTCTATAATCATTTCATCTCTACGAGATTAAAAAAACAAGGCAAAAAACGTGAAATATCGTGAAATTTTTTGTGAAAAATGAGGAAATGAGTGCAAATAGTGCAAATTTTCCTCAACCACGTAGTGGTGAAATTATTGTAGCAGAAAAATTGCCTTTTCCTTTCTCTCCAATCGAACACAAAGTGTTCGGAAGTTCTTTGAAAATTGAAATTGTATTGGAAGCTAAAAAATCCTGCGAGTCAAGGCAGTGCCTTGCCTTTACAAAAAAAGAAAGGACGGGAAACCCGTCCACTACATTAAAAGAAAAAAATAATATGCAAAAATCGTGAAATACCGTGAAGTTTTTGGGTAAAAAATGCGGAAATGAGTGCAAAATGTGCAAATAAATAATTCTTTGAAATTACTACGTCATTTATGGTGTGGATAGATATATCGATAACCACACACTCCTTTTTCATTAGTTGGACGAGACGCTTTGGTGTACCCTCAAATCCTTCCACAACTCTATATTTATCATATATTTATTTATGGCATTGTTTTTGTAGATTCAATAACGTTAATCTAAATTTCAAATTAATTCCATAATTTTTAAATATTTGGCTAAATCAACAAAAATATCGTCAAGTAGAATAACGTCAAAACCTAAATCAAGACGCAAGGGTAAATCTTCCAACTTCTTTGGACTAAAATTCAAATTAGTTGCTACTTTACTTTTTACTTTATTTGTGTTTATTTCGTTTTTCTCGGAAGATATAGCACTGTCTTACAAAAGTAGAGGGCTGACAGGCTTATATGAAAGACTGAAACACTTTGATGTAAGCCAAATTGAAGATTATGAAGAATTCGAACCTGATGAATTAGAAAACAACTACGTACTTTTTAATATATTTGAAAGCCATGGTGTTGCATCCTATTATGCAGATAAATTTGTTGGACGCAAGACCTCAAGTGGCGAAAGATTTAGTCAAAATGATTTCTCATGTGCCCATAAAAAGCTTAAATTCGGCTCTATAGTAAAGGTTACTAACTTAGAAAACCACAAAGTAACTTTGGTAAAAGTAAATGACAGAGGTCCTTTTGCTCGAAATAGAATAATAGATTTATCCAAAAGAGCATCTAATTCTATCAATGCTAGTGGCACTTCAAGTGTTAAAATTGAAGGTATTAAGCGTTTTAATAAGTATATTCTTCAAAAAAATGATGAATTTTATAACGGTTATTCTATATATTCAGATTTTGTTTGTTTGCCCAATTCAGAAATTAAAATGATTGATTCTACACTAAATTTTACTGAGGTGATGGACGTATATTTATCAATTAACGAAACTAAATCAATTCCAAATTTGTATATTTTCCAAAAGGCTATGAAATCCGAAGAGTTGGTATTGGTTGATGATTATTTTTATTTGGGTTATGTCACTAAGCCCAAAACTAAAAAGTAATTTTTTATTATCAACCTTTTTTTACTACTTTTTTAACTAATTCATAACTTCTGAAAATAATAAAACACCTCTTTATACTTCAATTGTGCTTGATTACTTTCATAAAAAATAATTATTTTGAATACATTTTTTGAATTATCTAACAAAGAAAAATTACATTTAATTTTTGGTGAAAATTATAAATTTATCACTGATGGCTTACTTTTGGGTCAAGATAATATGGATTTTGACTTTTCACAAGTTGAGTTATTATCTAAAGAGACTAATTCCCCATTTGTATTTAGATTTTATGGATGGAGGCCTTATTGTTTGTCGTTGGGATATAATCAGAATGATGAAAATGTAAAAAAACTTGCATTAAATAATTTAGGTTATGATTTAGTAAGACGTCCCACAGGCGGCAGAGCAGTATTCCATAGTGATGAGATCACTTACTCTTGTATAGTGAATTTGGATATTATTAATCAAAGATTAAAAGAAAATGATTTTGCTGAATTTGATTTGACTAACCAAACGGCCACTAAATATAATCATAGAGATTTTTATAGAGATATTCATCTCATTTTGATTGAAATTTTATCACAAATTAATGGCTTGAGTGATAAATTAGATTATAGTAAAAAAGATGCAAATTTTAATAATCACTACAAAGACAAAACCTCTATGTCTTGCTTTTCGAGTTCTGCAAGATATGAAATTACACACCAAAATAAAAAAATTGTTGGCTCTGCTCAGCGACTTTTTGGAAATATACTATTGCAACACGGCTCAATTTTACTTGGACGCGAGCATTTAAATATTGTAAATTTGTTAAATCTAAATGATGACGAAAAATCTAACCATAAAACAATACTTGAAAATTTAAGCATATCTATTTCAGAATTATGCAATAGAGAAGTAGAATATAATGAAGTAATAAAAAAAGTTAATGACTACTTTTATTAAATTATCCTAAATATGTCGGAAAAATTCCTTAATTTTAATTTTTATAAATTTACTTAATCAATAGATAATTTTAAAATTAGATTATAACATGGAATTTAGATAATGGACTTTCAGATATTAATTTCTAATTTAACCAACCCAACACTCTTATTTTTTGTACTGGGCATAGTTGCTACTTTACTTAAAAGTGACTTAGAAATACCACAATCATCAAGTAAGTTTATTTCTTTATATTTACTTTTTGCAATTGGTTTCAAAGGAGGGCAGGAATTATCACATAGTCATTTTACAAGTGAAATAACTTATTCTATAATTTTGGGAATTTTACTTGCCACATTAATTCCATTTTATTGCTTTTATATCTTACGATTAAAAATGTCAATTAGCGATTCTGCTGCGGTTGCTGCAACTTATGGCTCAGTGAGTGCTGTTACATTTGTATCTGCTGTTTCTTTTCTAGAAGCTCAACAAATTACTTTCGGTGGGCACATGGTTGCTGTAATGGCACTAATGGAAGCACCCGCCATTATCGTTGGAGTAATTTTAATTATGATTTACGATAAAGAAACAGGTAGTTTAAATCTATTTTCTAGTAGTGGTTCTAGTGAAAAGTCTAATCTAAAAAATACTATACAACATTCATTTACTAATGGAAGTGTTCTACTGATTTTGGGTAGTTTGGTAATTGGATTGATAGCCGATACCAAACAGGCCGAAGGGATTAAGCCATTTACAACTGATATTTTCAAAGGATTTTTAGCTTTATTCTTATTAGAAATGGGAATGGTAACAGCCAAAAGATTTTCAGCATTTATGAAATACGGTTGGTTTTTGTCATTATTTGCGATATTAATACCTGCTATAAACGGTTCGGCAGTAGCATATTTTAGTCATCTTGTTACACATGACATTGGCAATAGATTTATCTTCTCAATTCTTGCAGCAAGTGCATCTTATATAGCAGTACCAGCCGCAATGAGATTAGCCGCCCCCAAAGCCGACCCCGGATTGTATATTCCGATGGCGTTAGGCGTTACGTTCCCATTTAATATTACAATAGGTATGCCCCTGTATTATTCAATAGTTTTAAATAATTAAAAATATGGATAGAATATGTTGTTTGATATTATGAATTAAACATTTTTCTATTTTCTCTCCTCATTTTTTTAAATGCAAGCATAAACGTTTAACTCCTTTTCAAAAAAGAAACAACAAATTAAATAGTATGTAACTTTTAACTAATTTACATACTATTTGTAGAGTATTATACTTTATAAATATTAATTAAAATAAAGCATTTTTATTTAGATAAATTTAGAAATAAGATTAGTAACTTGTTATTATTAATCTAATTGGTAATAAATTTATAAAAGTAAAACAATTAAATCATCAAATTTAAATTTATCCTAATGTTAGTATTTATAATTATACAAAATAAAAAAGCGTTACTCTCCATAAATAATCATATTTATTATTTAATATTTAAATCTAAAAGCCATAATTAAATGTCTTTATTTTTGTAAAAATTAAAAATTTAATATCAATTTTACATACAAAAAAAAGAGAGTGGCTGCTAATTGCAACCACTCTCTTAATTTTATAGACTTATTTGTCAGTAAGTTAATTTTGTTTAACTTAAATTATCAATTATTTTATATTTAATTTTTAA
>JBEICW010000320.1:0-4422 GCA_040383785.1 Ignavibacteria bacterium
ACCAATCAAATGGTGTGTATGTATTAAAAGTAAATAATGGACCTGAAAGTTATTATGGTAAATTACTTAAAGTAGAATAATTAATTAAATTAAAAATAAATTTTTTCTGATTCCTCCTCCATAATAACACAGCGGGCAGTTAAATGAAATTACGAAAGTAAAATTATTTGAATGTTTTGAGAAGAAATTCTCTAAATTGCGGTCTGCCCGCAATGTGTTATTTACATTGAGACAAAACAAAAAGCATCTATTTCCAAAGAAATAGATGCTTTTTTTATATCAGAACTTCAAAAGATATTCTAATTTTTATCTCAATCAAAAAGTTTACTTTCATAATATTTTGTAAATCAATTAGTAAAGAAATAGAATAGAATTAAGATAAATTAGTAATCTTTATTAAAATCAAAAAATTCATAAAATTTTAGCATATTTATAAGATATTACATAAATATTACCCAAAATGCCCAAAATTACATTCGAAATCTAATTTTTTTTAATTTAATTTTTAAAAAGATAATTTTTTTTCTTATTTTAGCAACAGCAGCATTCTACACTTCAATATTACTAAATATTTTAGTTAACAATATGAAATTATTAAACCCAATATCTATGCCCAAGTATAGATTATATTTGTTTATTATTTCGTCTTTAATCACGTTTTTAAATGTTGATTATGGGCTTACTTATGATAAAAAAATCAATCAAAAATTAATTATTGATGAAACTTTTTTACCTTCAATTAGCATTGAAGATTCAATTTATTCAATTAAATTATTAAATAAACGCATTAATGAAATTATTGCTTCAGAACCGCTGATGAGTAAATCTAATTATAGCGTTTCGGTTTATTCTATCGATAATCAAAGATATTTTTATCAAAGAAATCCAAATTTAAAATTAATTCCTGCATCTACAACAAAACTTATTACTTCATTTGTGTATTTAGTTTCTAATTTTCCAGATTATAATCTAAAAACTACAGTTTATGCAGATTTACCATACCACCAAAAAGGTGTATTAAATAGTAATTTATACCTTTACGGAAGAGGAAATGTATTACTTAAAGATGGTGATATGGATTCGTTAGCAGGTCAATTAAAATCTAAAGGAATACATACCATAAACGGTGATATTTTTGCTGATGATACTTATTTCGATGGGATAAAAAGTAGGTTCAAATATAGTGGCGATGCCGACGAAGTGCAAGCTGTTGAAGATATTTCAGCTCTTGGTATGGCTAAAAACCATTATACAATTACCATTAGAGCAAATGCTCAAACAGGTGCGGCTGATATTATTATGAATCCAAGAAGTTCTGCTTTTCACTTTATAAATAATACAAAAGTATTGGCAAGTAACGTTGAAACAGAATTTGATGATGATGATAATCAAATTGAAATAAAAGATTATTATTTTACAGAAAATCAAGAGTATGGTGATAATAATTCTGATTTTGCAGCTAACAAGAGGAAAAAAACCAAATCTAAAGGTAGAAAAAAAATTATAAATTCCGGTGCTAAAATTTCATTCAAAGAGATTTCACACGGTGAATATAATGTTGTAGTAAGTGGAACATTATCTAAAAATTATAGTAATAGTTTTTATTATAAAATGGAACACCCCGAGATATTTACCGCTGGCTCATTAAAAAATGCATTAGAGAGAAATGGTATTAATGTAAATGGGAAATTAGAACATCGCAATAAAGAAAATTACAAATTTTATGGAAAAGATAAACAAATCGCAGAAGTTGGAAATGATGCAATCGAAATGATGAAATTAGTAAATAAATATAGTGATAATTTTATTGCTGAACATTTTTTCAAAATTAATGGCTCATTTTATAAAAACTTTAATTCTAATTACGAAGCAGCTAACTATTTACTTGAAAAAGTAGCGGATAGTTTAAATCTAAAATCATTAAAATGTGTGATTAATGACGGTTCTGGACTTTCGAGACGCAATAAAATAACTACCGAAACATTAATTGATGTATTAAATTACTCATCTCAAATGGAATTTGGTGAATATTTTGATTCAACTCTTGCAATCGCTGGAGTAGATGGAACGCTAAGAAAGAGAATGATTGGAACAAAAGCTGAAAATAATGTTAAAGCTAAAACTGGCACTCATAGAAACGTAAGTGCATTGGCTGGTTATGTAAAGTCAGTAGATAATGAAAATTTTTGTTTTTCTATTATTTCTAATGGAAATGGAGTTTATGCTTACAAAAATTTAGAGGATAGAATTGCAATTGCTATTGCTGAATTTAAATATGTAAATAAGCCAACAGAAGTGAATTTGAATAGCTCAGAAGATGTTAAACAAAATTCAATTCAAAATGCGATCCAAATAAATAATTCTTCTAATAATAACGTTAATTCTCCCAATAAATAATTTTATAAAAGACAAATATTGTTCAATTTAAAGAAAATATTATTAAATACATTTTTGTTTATATTGTCATTATTGATGATATTTCCATTATTTTGGATGATTATATTATCATTAAAAAAATACCCAAAAACTTTTAGTGATTTAAATTATTTACTTTTTTCAGAATATTCTATCCAAAATTATGTAGATACTCTCCAAACAGATAATTTTGGTTTATACTTTCTAAATTCAATTTTAGTTGTATTGATAGTAACAGTTGGTAATGTTTTATTTTGTTATACAGTGGCTTATGCACTTTCGAGACGTAATTTTAAATACCAAAATCTAATCTTAATTTCAATATTATCAATACTAACTATTCCACCACATGTAATTATGATACCATTATATGATATGATGGTAGTATTTGGCTGGATAAATACATATTATGCACTTACAATTCCTTGGTTAATTACACCATTTGGAATATTTTTAGTTTATCAATATTTAAAATCAATTCCATTTGAGATAGAAGAGGCAGCCAAAATCGACGGAGCAAGTGATTTTAGAATTATTTATTTTTTGATAATGCCAATTGCAAAGCCAATTTTATCCGTATTGTTTTTGTTTACATTGCTTAGTAATTGGAATTCATTCTTATTTCCATTTTTACTTACTAATGACGAAGCACATAGAACATTGCCTGTAGGACTTGCATTCTACTTAGGCAAACAATCTATCGACTGGGGGCATTTGATGGCAGGAGCGTCAATCGCTGCATTGCCTGTACTAATTTTATACCTTATCTTCCAAAAAGAAATAATCAAAAGCTTAACTGCTGGTGCTTTGAAAGACTAAATGTCTGACTTCCACTTCCTGTAGGTACCTTTATGTCAAAGAACGTAGTCCTTACATTACCTAAATGGTCTTTCAATTCATAAGATTTATTACCTAATTGTCTTTTGAATTTATTATATTTAATATCATCTGTAACTTCCGTTCCATAATATGTTGGATTCAATTCCTCTTGGTATTTCGTCAAAAATCTACCCTGCTGCTCATTTCCATAAATATATCATTCTGCAAGTTTATTTATTTTATTGATTAAACACATTATTTTCTAATAGATTTAAACGTCTTTACTTCTTCTAAAAATTTATAAGCAATTTTGCCAGAGGCACTACTTTCAAAATCTAATCTTTCTGGGTGCCACTGTACTGCAAAAATCCATTGGTTATGTTGATTATTATTATTTTTAAGTTCTATAGCTTCTACCACTCCATCTTCTGTTTTACCACTTATGATAAAATCTTTTGCTAATTTATCAATAGATTGGTGGTGATTGCTATTTACATTTATTTCACTATCAGCAACTAATGATTTTAATAATGTATTATCTTGAATTTTAATATTATGAATTGCATCACCTTCTTTTTGTTGGTGATTATTGTGATTAGGTATATCAGTCGGAATATCTGTAAAAAGCGACCCACCATAAACTACATTTAGTAATTGCAGCCCTCTACAAATGCCCAGAACAGGGATTTTCCTTTCTTTTGCACTTTTTATTGCATTTATCTCTATGGAGTCTCTACGCAGGTCTATCGTGCATCTATCTCTTTCTTCTACTTTGTCAAAATGAATTGGGTCTATATCTGGTCCACCAGAAAGTAATAAACCATCAACTTCTGATATTATACTCGCAATTTTATCTACATCTTGATTAATCAAATCTACAATTATGATATTACTATCGGCTTTTAGTATCCAATTACGGTAATTTTCATAACTTTTGCTACCAGAAGTTTTGGTAATTGCTATTTTGATTTGAGTATTTTGATTTTGAATTGGATTTTGATTTGCCATTGTCAGATTTGTAATAATTATAAAGGCAATTAGAATATAGATATTTTTTTTCATTTTTTCAATTTGTTAATTTTTAATAAATTCAATAAGATTTTTGGAGTTATTATCTTTTTCGATATATAATTTTATAAAATAGAAACGATTATATATATCTTTATATTTTGATTGTTGACTTAATTC
>JBEICW010000321.1:0-4384 GCA_040383785.1 Ignavibacteria bacterium
ATCTTTATGTTAATTTTGACGTAAAAAAAAATTTAAATTGTAAAAATATATTAAATTGAATATAAAATTATTAAAATACTCATACAAAATCTTACCGAAAAAGGTATTTTTTGAAAAATTAAAAGTAAAGTTAATCAATAAAATTGGCTTGAAATATAGCTATTTTTATGATTTTGATTTTAGTATTTTTAATGATGATAATTTCACTATTAGTTATGATAATGGATTATTCTCTGAATTTTTGGAAGATATATACACACATGAAGATAAACTAAACTTAGAAACTCAATCAAAATCTATTGAAATTATTAATAATTTTTGCGAAAATAAAATTTATATCTTTGGGTATTGGATTGAACTAAAAGATCCTAAAAGCACTGACAGTAACTTCTACAATTTTAATACTGACTTTATCAATAACTACTCTTGGAGTGAGAAATTTAAAAACGGCAATATCAAAAGTTATAAAATTATCGGCAATATTGGCTGTGATATTAAAGTGCCTTGGGAAATTGGTAGATTGCAGTTTTTGACTCAAATTACAGGTATAATAAAACACGATGAAACTTTATTTAATTCAAACGAGATTAGATATACTAAAGATTTTGTAGTTGATAAACTTTTTAACTTTTTGGTGGATTTTATAGTTGCAAATCCATTAGGCAGTGGCTTACAGTGGATTTCTGCAATGGATGTTTCAATTAGATTGACTAATATAATTCATACATTAAGCTTATTGAGTGATAGTGATAATTCTACCATATATCAGGATAAAATCAAGTTAATTGAAAAAAGCATTTTTGAACATATTCAATTTGTTTTTGAGCATTTGGAGTGGTCGCAAGGAATGAGGGCTAACCATTATTATTCAAATATTGCTGGATTGGTAATTACATTAAATTCACTTAAAATCAAAAATAAAAAGTACAAAACTAAGTTGCTTTCTTTACAGAAGTTTGCAATAAATGAATTAGTATCAGAAACCTATTATCAATTTAATAAAGATGGCTCTCACTTTGAGGATTCACTCCCCTACCACTTTATGCAAGTAGAATTTTTGCTTTTTGCAATGTTTAGTATAGAAAATCTCAAAAATCAAAAATCAAAAATCGAAATTAATGAGTTTCTAAATGCAAATCTGCCAAAAAATAGAATTAATTCTGTTGATTATTTGAATAATAATTCCAACGAAATTTTTGATGAGAAATTCCGTAATAAATTAAATGAAATATATAATTTCAGTAAAAATGTACTAAATATCAATAATCAAATTAAACAAATTGGGGATAACGACTCTGGTAGATTTGTAAAATTTGATAATAATGATACCTCTTTAGATTTTAACTCAAGATTAGAATTGTTTGATTTTATTTTGAATAAGACTGAAATAAATTCACAAACAGCTAAAGTTAATGAAACTGAAAGCCCATTCATTCAATCGCAAGAGTTTGCTTTTAGTGATTTTGGATTATATATTCTAAAAAATGAGAATTACGAATTTTATTTAAAGTCATCAAAAATAGGGCAACTTGGAAAAGGTGGGCACTCACATAATGACAATTTATCATTTGTAATGGATATACTTGGCGAAGAAATTTTTGTGGATAATGGCACTTATTCTTATACCAAAAACTATAAACTTAGAAATACATTTCGCTCAACAAATTACCATAATGTATTGCAATTGAGTGATTTGAATGGTAAAACTCTCGAACAAAATGAATTGATGGAAAGAACTTTAGATGATATGTTTTGGTTATATTCTGATAAATGTAATTCAAATATAAAAGTATTCAATTCTAATATCATCATTGCTGAAAATGAATGTTACGGAGCAAAATATACAAGAGCTTTTTTATTCAAAAGTGATACAATTAATTGCAAAGAATTGATTGAAATTGAAGGAATTAAACAAATTAATTTTCATTTACATCCGAATGTTAAAGTAAAATCAATTGATGAAAAAAGCATTTTATTGAGTGTAAATTCAATTAAAAATAATGTAATTATTAATGTAGTATTGCAAAATTTAACAAAAGATATAAATTCAGAATTATTGATTGATGATTTTGATTATTCAGAAAATTACTTGCAAAAAGTAAAATCAAAAAAAATAATTCTAAAATCAAATGAAAATGAAACAAATTGGTCTATTAATTTCTATACTGAAAAATTGATAGATTAAGTTATTAGATGGATAAGGAAAAAATAATTGAACATAAAAGATAACATAGCAAAAATAAGCTGGAGCATATTAGACAAGGGTCTTTTTGTGCTATTTGGCTTAGTTATGCTTTTTCAAATTAAAAACTTAGCACCCGAAGAGTTTGGGCTATTTTCACTACTTTGGGCATTGAATAATTGGCTTTTGGTGATTAGCGATTCATTCGCATTGCAGGGTTTAGTTCAGTTTGGAGCAAACTATAATCTTCGAGCAAGAATTAATTTTATAGCTACCACACTAAACTCTGTTCTTCTGCTATTTTTCCCATTATTGCTATTTTTGATTGCAGTTTTATTTGAAAAAAGTCTTAGTTTCAATTTACATAATACTTTCTTTTTTCTGCCTTTGATTACAATTTCGTCAATTCCCAGAACGGTGATATTAAAAATACTAACGCGTGAATTTAGATATAAAGAGATATTTTTTGTGAATTTGATTTACTTTGGGTCGATGACTGCACTAACTATCTTTTATATACTTGAATTACATAAACTTACCTTTAATGAAATGTTGATTATATTTGTGATTGGTGGAGTTTTGAGTTCAATATTTAGTATTATTTTAGCTAAAAACTCACTGAAATTTCAAATTAGAAATAATACTCAAGCCAATGAAGATAGTAATGAAGACACTTCTTTTACATTTCGAGATTACACCAAATTTTCATTACCAATGACAATGATTTCTGCATTTAATTCTGTGCCGCGTAGTTTGGATATTTTCTTTATAGAATTAACTATGAGCGGCGGAAACTCTACTTTTATGATTGGTATCTATAACTCTGCTAAAACGCTTTATCGCGTGATAGACGAGGCAACATCGGCGGCTTATAGTCTATTATATCCAATTGCGGTTAAATATGTAAATCTAAAGGATTTTGTAACATTACGTAAAACCTTTATCAAGGCAATTTCGCATTTACTACTGTGGTTTATTATAATTGTAATTGCTTCATATATGGGAATAACTGAGTTAATTATAACTGCGATTTTACCATATAAATATCACTTGGCAACTGGAATTTTTAATATTCTAATTTTAGCATCATTGCCATTGCCATTTGCTTTGCTTAGTTTGGTAGTTACTGCAAATCATCAGCCAACAACAGTTCTAAAGTTTGTGATAATCTCTGCAATGGTTGCAATTCTATTCTTTTTGATTGCAGGATATTATCAATCGTTAAGTCTAATGCCTTTGGGAATAATTATGTATAACGTTACTTTGGGGGCATTGTGTTATAATTATTTCAAAAGTAATTATGGATTTCCAATTAAGGACTTGACACAATCAATTTTTGATATAAAACATTTGGTTCTAAGTTTCATAAAAAAATAAATTTCAAAAAATATTACATAAAAAATCAACTTAATGATAATTAAAATAATAGACAGACAAATAATTAAAAATTTTATAAGTACAGTTGTGTCCTCATTAATTGCACTTTATGTAATTTTTTTGGTGGTAAATCTAATTGAAAATTTAGATGATTTTATGGCTGCAAAAATGCCCAAAGAAACAATTTTGCGTTATTATATGTTGTATTTTCCGGAGATAATCAAACTACTTTTGCCAATTTCAGTTTTGTTATCTTCATTATTTACTATCGGCAAAATGTCTAATAGTAACGAAATTACTGCGCTCAAATCTGGTGGGGTTTCGATTGTTAGGATTTTAGTGCCAATAATGTTAATTTCTATCACTATCAGCATTGGGTCAGTGTATTTTAATGGTTGGGTTGTGCCTAAGGTAAATAAAGAGAAAATTGAAATAGAATCTACTTACCTCAAAAAAAATATCAAATCTAACTCTATGTTTAATCTGTACTTTAGAGATAAGGAAAATAACATCATATCTATGCAATCTTATAATTCCACCGAAAGTAAGGGATATAACGTTTCATTGGAGAAATTTTCGGGTTATACAAATCCGCGACTTTTGGAAAGAGTGGAGGCAGAAATAGTTGTTTGGGATACTATTAATAATAATTGGCTAATGAAATCTGGTATAAAAAGGGAAATTATTGCAAAAGATAATATTATCATCACAAGATTTGACTCATTAAATATTAAAATTGACCTAACAAATCAGCAACTTAGCAAACTCAATATCAATGCAAAAGAAATGAATTTCCAAGAGTATAAAGATTATATTGAAACTCTG
>JBEICW010000322.1:0-4383 GCA_040383785.1 Ignavibacteria bacterium
CAGTTTGATTAACCACATTTTCAAATATAGAAATTAATTCATACACATCTTCGGTAGTCGCCACTTCGTTTAAGCTAACACCAATAAAACTATCTTCGTATCTTAAATTTATACCTTTGGCATCTGCAATTTCTTTGATTTTAGAAATTGTATTTGAATCTGCATTAATTTTTAAAGTATCAAAGAAATAATCATTTTCTTGATTAAATCCCAAAGATAACAAAGCTCTATTTAATAAACAAGTATGTTGATTTACTCTTTCAGCAATGGCTCTAACTCCATTTGGTCCGTGATATACTCCATACATACTCGCCATAATTGATAATAATACCTGAGCAGTGCAGATATTACTTGTTGCCTTATCACGTTTGATATGTTGCTCTCTTGTTTGCAAAGCCATTCTAAGTGCTTTTTTACCTTGAGCATCAACTGTATAACCAATTATTCTACCTGGGATATTTCTTTTGTATTTATCCTTTACTGCAAAAAAAGCAGCGTGAGGTCCGCCAAATCCCATTGGTACGCCAAATCTTTGAGATGTACCAACAGCAATATCAGCTCCCATCTCACCTGGTGATTTTAATAATATCAAACTCATTATATCAGCAGCAACTACTGCAGGTATATTATTTTCATTACATTTTGATATAAAATCTGTATAGTCAATTACTCTACCATCAGAATTTGGATATTGAACCAAAACTCCAAAATATGTATTGTCAAAATCAAACGTAGAGTAATCCCCTACTACAATTTCAACTCCTATTGGATTGGCTCTCGTTTCTAATACATCAATTGTTTGAGCAAATACTTTTGCATCAACAAAAAACTTTTTAGAATCTTTCTTTGAATTTGGTTTTGATGCATTTAATAAGTGCATTGCTTCTGCAGCGGCAGTTGCCTCATCAAGTAATGAAGCATTAGCAATTTCTAATCCAGTCAAATCTATTATCATTGTTTGATAATTAATTAAAGCTTCTAATCTACCTTGAGATATTTCAGCTTGGTATGGTGTATATTGTGTGTACCAACCTGGATTTTCTAATACATTTCTTAGAATTACCGTTGGAACAGTAGTTGGATTGTAACCCATCCCAATATAATTTTTAAAAACTTTATTTTTAGCAGTGATTTCACTCAGATGCTTTAAAAATTCCTGTTCAGACATAGGCTCGTCTAATTGCAATTCATTTTCAAGTAAAATTGCATCTGGAACTGTATTGACAATTAAATCATCAAGTGATGATAAATCCATATCATTCAACATTTTTTGAACATCTTGGTCATTTGGTCCAATATGTCTATTTGCGAAAACATCATAATGAGGTATGTTTAACATAATGTTATAACTTATAAATTTGAATAAATGATTTTTATTTTTTAAAATTAGAAATTAATATATAGACGTTATAGTTTTAAAATATTAGAGTTGATTTTATATTATTTTAGAGATTACATAGTAAAATTATCAACATCGGAATATATTTTAAATATTAATTAATATTCTAAATCAATAAACACTATAAATGTTAAAATTTAATTGACAAATCTATAGATTTTATTTTTATTGCTTGTTAATTTTTTATAGTTTGCATAAAATAAATATACAAATGCAAAAAATGTTCAATTTCAAAAAAATACAAAATAATTCACTATTAAGACATATTGTAATAGGTATGATTTTATTATCATTTCTATTTGTGATTATATTTTTTTCAAATTATGGTGTATATAAAAGAATTAAATTAAACTCGGAAGCAAATGACTTGAAAACAGAAATTAATTCTTTAAACATAACACACGATTCTTTGATGCGTAGGATAAAAGAAGCTGAAACTGATACTTTTGAAATAGAAAAAGTAGCAAGAGAGAAATATGGTTTAGTAAAACCTGGCGAAAAGATATTTTTTATTGAAAAAGATACAAATAAAAAAGAAATTATTGATTAAGTTCTAAAGAAATTATTTTGATTAAATCGTATAAAGTAATTTGTAAAAAGTAAATATCATAAAATGAATTATTTAGGTTTGGATATTGGTGGTACTCGCACAAAATTTTGTGTTATAGATAAAAATAATAATATTTTATTCAATAGTGATTTTGATTATAAAATAGATAGTGAAACAAAATCTAAATTAAATTCAGAGGTAAATTTAGAATTAAACTTAAATAAATATTCTAACTTGTTAAATTATAATATACTTCCACTACTCAGTGAATATGATATATTTTCAATTGGAATAGCATTTCCAGGTGTTGTAAATAGATTTAATATAGTAAAATCCTCACCAAATATGAGTTTTTTTGAAGAAATAAATATTTTAGAATTTATTTCAGATAAATTAAATTTTGATTCAAAACAGATTAAAATTGACAATGATGCTAATATTGCAGCAATTTGCGAAAGATTTTTTATAGAAAAAGAACTGATAGATAATACTAATTTAAATGATTCTAATTTAAACAAGAATGAATTAGATAACTTCTTATTTGTAACTTTGGGAACTGGAATCGGTGGTGCAATTTTTATAGATGGAAAAATTTATAATGGTGCAAATGGTGGAGCAGGCGAAATCGGTCATACATTTTTTTCGATGAAAGAATGTTTAGATTTAGATAATCTAACAAACGGCATATTTTTCAATGATTTAATAATTTTATTTGAGAATAAAAAACAAAATCATTTTTTGATAAATCAATTAAATTCACATAAAATTTTTAATTATCACGAGTGTACGATTGAAAGTTATATAGGTAGTAATAATTTTATAAAATTAATAAACAATATTAAATCAAGTAATACTACTATTAAAAATAATTCAAAACTTTATCATGATTTTTCTGATTTAATCAATGCTGCTAACCACATTATAGAAAACAAATTAGAACTTTCTATTGATAACTATTTTCTGGATTTATATGGTTTTTTATTAGGTATTTCTATGTCTTCGGCAATGAATCTACTTGACTTAAATCATATTATCTTAGGTGGTGGCTGTAGTAATGGTTATAAGCATTTTGAGAAAATATTTAAAATTACTTTAGAAAGAAGATTACTGCCACATTTACAAGATAATTTTAAAGTTTCTTTATCAAAATATGGAAATTTATCTGGCTCTTATGGTGCAGCAATTTTTGCAAAAAGTTAATATTCGAACTTTAAAATTAAAACAAAGGTAAAAAAATGGTTCAAACATTTATCGTTGATGGTTTATCAACTCCAATCGGTCCATATTCTCACGGTGCTAAAATCACTGAAAATAACTTTAAATTTTTGTTCTCTTCTGGTCAAATAGGAATTACTCAAGATGGTAATTTTGCTAGTAATGATATAAAAAGTCAAACTGAACAAACGTTAACTAATTTATCTAAGCTATTAGAATCACAAGGTTTGTCTTTAAGCAATGTTGCCAAAACTACTTGTTACTTAATAGATATGGCACATTTTTTAGACTTCAATGAAGTTTATGCAAAGTTCTTTGATAATCATAAACCTGCCAGAACAACAGTTGCTGTTAGTGGATTACCTAAAGGTGCATTAGTAGAAATTGAAATTATTGTTGCATATTAATCTCACATTAAGTTTATATCAATAATTAATACTGTTTTAGAAACATTGAAATTAAATATACAATATAAATCATTATTAATCAGTACTTTACAAATTGTTATTTGTGGAGTATTGATTTTTTTGTTTAAAAACGAAGTAACAACTGCAAACCCTTTAAATTCATTCTATTCCATTGATTCATTGAAAAACGAAAATTACTTTAATTTAAATAAGTTGAATGAAAATATGTTGAATGAAGAAAATCTATATGAGGAACTTATCATAGAAGACAAAGTTGATACTAATAATGATAGTTTAGAATTAGAAAGTATAGTTATTACCAAAACAAAATCGCCAACTACTGCATTATATTACTCAGTAATTCCAGGACTTGGCCAGTATTATGTAGAATCTTATTGGAAAGCACCTTTATTTTTTGGTGGAGCAGCGTCTTTAACTGGTCTAATGGTTTATTTTAACAATGAGTTCATTTCAGATAGAGACAAAATTGAAACAATGGTTAATCCCAATACTAATCAATATGTTTCAGAAAATAACCCAATCAGAACTAATGAAAAACATATCGGATTAGAAAATTTTACTTATGATAAATCCGAATTTACATATCTCAAAAATCGCCGTGAATTTAACCGTGATAATCGTGATAGAATGGGATTTTTCTTAGGTATTTTATATTTAGTTTCAGCAGTAGATGCGTATGTTGGTGCAAATTTATATAACTTTAATGTTGATGATAAATTGAGTTATTACATAGTGCCAAATTTAAATAATGGTGCATCTGTAAATATTTCATATAAGTTTTAAACTATTTA
>JBEICW010000323.1:0-4374 GCA_040383785.1 Ignavibacteria bacterium
AATGTATTATCAATTGTTCCATTAAAAACACAAAATCCACCGACTTTTTTATCAACTAATTGAAAGATATAATCTTGATACAGTTCTTCATCTATAAACTTATCTATGTCAAGTCTTGGTATTATTAGATTTGCTGGATTATTTTGCATTATAATTTGAGAATATTATATTTTATTAAATTAAGTTATTTAATAACCTTCGTAAGCTATAGTTTTATCAATAACTTCTTGAGGTAATTGAAGTGGAATTCCTTTTGATTTATTTACATAAACTAAAGTATTAACTGCTTTTAAAATTAAATCATCATTTGCATTTAATATCAGATTATAAAATTTAATTGATGAAAAACCTAATTTCGAGATTTTAGTAAGTACTTTAAATTCATCAGGAAAGTTAAGTGAGCTAAAATAATCAATATTTGAATTTACTGTCATTAAAGGAAAATTTACCTTAAAAAGAGAATTGTTTTTAGGTAATCCAATTTCAAATAAATATTCTGTTCTTGCCCACTCTAACCAATACAAATATGCAATATTATGAACTACGTCAAATGAATCTACATGGCTAAACTGAACTTGACTTTTATACACATTTTTAAATAGTGGAAGAATTTCTTTATAATTATCTCTAAGATGTTTATAATCGTTAAACGTTTTACTTTCTAATAATTTATCTATTATATTTAATTTATTTTCGCTATTCATCAAAACCTATTTTGAATTATTTTACATCTTTATACTTACCAAAGAAATCTAAAATTGATTTTTTATATTCAGCAAATACTTTATCTAATTTTTTCTTCTCAAAAGTGTTTTTTGATTTTACATAACCTTTTTGTAATTCAACTACTTCTTTTGTTTGTTTGATTAAATTATTAATTTCCTCAATAGTTTTTATTTCAGAGTTTTTGAGTGGTTTAAATCTACTCATCCAATCGTAATATTTATCTAAATTTAGGTTTAAATCTGACAAAGAATTAATTATTTCTTGAGAAACTGCATCATTATTTATATTTATATTGAAGTTATTTCGCAACATATTTAAATTAACGTAGTTAAGATATAAATTATGTGTCATTAACTCTAATATTAATTTTTTTTCTGGTGAATAATTGGTAATTGTGTCTTTATTTTCTATTTCTTTTGATGATTTTAGTGTTTTAATTTCAGTTTTTTTCTTTGTATCAGCTAAACTGAAATTTATGCTTAAACCACCAATAAGTAACATAATTATGAAGTATTTATTAAAATTATATCTTTTCATTGAATAATTCTCCTTGTTTGTCTTTAATGTCAAATAAAATATTATCATTTTGTAAATTCATGTTTTTTAGAAACGATAGTCTATGTATTTTTGAAATTCCATACTTCAAAATATTTTCTCTATGCTCTAGTGTAGCGTAACCTTTATGTTTAATAAAATTATATTCTGGATATAAATCATTCATTTCATGCGACATAAGATTATCTCTTGTAACTTTTGCAATTATCGAGGCTGCAGCAATTACTAAAGATTTACTGTCGCCTTTTATCACAGTTTCATAAGGAATTGGACAATTCTGAAAAAATTTATTACCATCAGCCAAAATGAAACATTTAAAATTAAGAAAAAATTCGCTAATTTCTTGGAAAGATTGTAAAGTTGCTTGTAAAATATTAATCTTATCAATAATTTTATTGTCAATTATAGAAATATAAAATTTCATTCCAGATTTAATCAATTCATTATAAATTATTAATCTACTATCAATACTGATTAATTTAGAGTCGTTTACTTCTAACTTCTTTAAAAATTCTAAATCTTTTTTTGCTGCCAAAAAACCACAACTAACAACTGGTCCAGCCAAAGCTCCACGTCCAGCTTCGTCTATACCTAATATAAATGGATAACCCAATGAAAAGTATTTTTTATCAAACTCTCCATTGGGTTTTTGTATTTTATTTATTTTATTTTTCAAAACAACTAAAATATTCTTGTAGTAATACAGGCACCCTTGCCTGTATTCTTATTTTCAAATTCTCCTCTTTCCAAAGAGGCATTCCTGATTAATCAGGCGAGATTTTTCTTATTTAGATTCTATTAATCTCAAAAACTCTTGTCTTAAGTTCATTTCTTTGAGTAAATAACCACGCATAACAGAAGTTATCATCATAGATTTTTCTTCATCACCTCTAACACCCCTTGCTATCATACAGTAATGTCTTGATTTTATAACTACTCCCAAAGCTTTTGGTTGCAACAAATTTTCTAAATAATCAGCAATTTGTTCGCCCAACTCTTCTTGGATTTGACCACGTCTAGAGTACCATTCTGTTAATCTTGATAGTTTTGACAAACCAATTACTTTTTTATCAGGTATATAACCTATCGCACATTCCCCAGAAATTGTTTGCCAATGATGTGAACACATTGACATTACTGGGATACCTCTAGAAATTATTAATTCATTAACTTCTTTACGATTTGGAAAAACAGTTAAATTTGGTGGTGAAGTATATCTACCAATCAAAAGTTCATTTACATACATTTTTGCTACTCTATGCGCAGTATTTGTGGAGTTTGGATCGTTTCTATCAATTCTTAGAATATCCATAACTTCTTCAATTTTCTCTTCTAATTTTTCCACCATTTCAATTCTTTCACTTTCAGAAATAGGCATATTCCCATTTGCATCAAATAGTTTTTGTCCAAAACTATTTTCTTTAGGGTATTCCTTACTTTCTAAAAGTTCATAATCAACATTATAATCAACATCATCTTCAAGGTTTTCAGAATCAATTAAATTATGATTAGTTACTAATAATTCTTGAGAATTTAAAGGAATTAATTTATTATCCATATTATTTTGATTTTCAATTTAAATTATTTTTAAAGATTTTCATAAATCTTAATTTCAAAAGGCGTTCCGTAATATTCCACAAAACTAGAATCTGTCTCGAAAATTTTTATTTTATATAATTTACCATCTGTAATTTCTGGTTCTAATATTTTCCAAAACACATATGCCAAATTTTCCACAGTAGGGATAATACCTTTCAAGAAAGGAACATCAAAGTTTAAATGTTTATGGTCAACATGTCTTTCAATATTATCTACCATAATTCTTTTTAATTTTTTCAAATCTATTACATAACCAGTTTCTGGGTCTGGTGTTCCAGCTACTGTTACTTCTAAAATGTAATTATGGCCGTGTCCATTATTATTGTTACATTTATCAAAAACTTCTTGGTTTTTCTCTTCAGTCCAATCTGGATTATATAATCTATGTGAAGAAGAAAAGCTCAATATTTTAGTTACATATACCATTTAAAATTCTTTTTTTAAATTGTTAAAATTTATTGTTTACAAAATTAGTTATAATTATTTGAAAGTTTATTAATTTAGTATCGTCAACATTGAAAATAATAAAAAATATTTTAAAATTGAGTGATTAATCAAAAAATTATATTGTTATTTAAATTTAACAATACTTAAAAAGTAAAGGGAAAAATGAAAATACTTAAAATATTTATTTCATTCGTAATAATTGCTTCAATTTCTTCTTGTTCAAATAATCTTAGTCAAATAAGTAAGTATAATTTAGCAAATAATATAAAAACATTTAATACACTTTCAATTAACACCGATATAGAAATTACTTCGCCAGAAAAGAATTTTAACGTAAATGCTGACTTTAAATTTGTTAAAAAGGATACATTAAATTCTTCTATAAATGGTCCATTTGGAATCACAGTTGCAAAAATGGTTTCTACAATAGATACCGTTTTAGTATATTCAATTTTGGAGAATAAAGTTTATAATGGTAAACCAGATCAACAGAGTTTATTTAAAGCAACAAATATAAATCTTGGATTTAATGATTTGATAAATATTTTAATTACAGAAATCCCCAATGGATTTGGAGGATTTGAGTATTTTCAAGCAAATAAAGATGGAAATGAAGTTTTGAGAAGAATTGATAAAGACAGAGGATTAGAATTTATAGTTTTGGATAAATCAAATAATTCATTAGTTCAATACCAATACAAAGGAAATGATGGCCAAACCAAATTGAATGTAATGTATGGGGATTATAAAATTATTGATGGTATGAATTTCGCAAATTCAATTGAGATACAGTTACCAATACAAGATTCAAAAATCAAAATGAATTTTAATGAAATATTAAATAACCCAATTTTTGATAGTCCATTAATGTTCAAAACACCAAAAAATATTGAAATTATCAGAATTAATGATATGCAAACAAATTAAAATACTTTTTAATTTAAATACTTTTTCATTTTAAATAATTTCTCAATTATTTTTTTTATTACAACTATAATCAATTTTTCAATTGTTAATATTTAAATTTGATATTTTATAATTTAATGT
>JBEICW010000324.1:0-4373 GCA_040383785.1 Ignavibacteria bacterium
AAATAGCATAATAGTAATTTGAATATTGAAATAAAAAATAGCGTAGATAAAAATAGTTTTATTAGTATAAATCTTATAGATTACTCAGTATTGGGTGAGATAAGACTATTTATACAAAATGAACTGTCAAATGCTGGATTAAAAGAAATTGAAATCCAGAAGATAGTTGTGGCTATTGATGAAATTTGCACTAATTTAATTAAACACGCATTGGGTTATAAAACTTTTGAAATTAAAAAGAAAGAAAATAAAAACGAAGTTTATTTGTCGGATTCAAATTATAATAAAGTAGAAATTGAACTTGAAATTGAAGAAAATAAATTAATTATAAAAATTGTTGATATTACTCAATCATTTAATATTTTAGATATGCCCGATACTAATATGAGCAACTACTTTAAGTTATTCAAAAGTGGTGGGTTGGGTATTAAATTAGTAAAACTAATTATGGATAAAATAGAATATTTCCCTGCTGATGAAACACAAAATAAAAATACTTTGATTTTAACTAAGTTTTTCTCAAGAGCTTAATTCTAAAGTATCTTCTATAAATCATCTCATTTAAAATTCAAGTAAATTTCATATAAAATTTAATGTAAGTAAAAAAAATCCCACTTTTTTTTCGATTTAACTGTAACCTTTTTATGATTTAAAACGTTATATTGTTTGAAGTTTGTTTGTTACAAATAAATAGACTGAAAAACATTAAATATCGTCAAATTAAATACTAAATCTAAAAAAACATAAAAACAGTTATTTATATATGAAAATTGAAAAATCCACAAATCAAAAGATATATCAAAAAAATAGTAATATTTCTCATTTTGCAAATTATTCAAATTTAGCAAACGGTGTTAAATTTATTATTTTAATAGCAATTTTTATTAGTACCAATATATTTCAATTAAATGCTCAATTTGGTAAAAATAAAGTTCAATATGAGAAATTTAATTGGAAATATGTTGAAACTAAACATTTTAATATTTATTACCATGAAGATGGCTATTATCTTGCAAATTATGCAGCTATTGAAGCCGAAAAAGCTCTTCAAAAAATTCAAAATGAATTAAATCATAAACTAACTACTAAAATATCATTTATAGTATTTAATTCTCATAACCAATTCCAACAAAATAATGTAATACAATCATTTTTGTCAGAGGGTATTGGTGGTGTTACACAACTATACAAAAATAATATAGTTGTGCCATTCCAAGGCGATTATAAGCAGTTCCAACACGTTATTTTTCATGAATTAGTGCACGGAGTAATAAATGATATGTTTCACGGTGGAACACTTCAATCTTCGCTTGCAAATAATGGCTTTTTTATTCCTACTTGGTTAAATGAAGGGCTTTGCGAATACTTGAGTAATGGTGGTATGGACACAGAAACAGATATGTTTATCCGAGACCTAACCATCAATGAAGAATTACCACCATTGGATAGAATAGATGGATATAATTCATATAGAGTTGGACAAACTTTTTATTGGTATATTTCTGAAAAATATGGGAAACCTAAAGTTGGTGAATTTATAAATAAATTGAAAATTCAAAAGAATGTTGAACAAGCTTTTCAAAGAACTTTTTCAATGAGCATAGAGGATTTTTCGGAAAAATGGCTTAAAGATATTAAAAAATACTATTTACCAGATTTAGATGTATTTGAAGATATAACAGATTATGCAGAAAAAGTAACAGATAGAAAAAAAATCGGCAATTTTTACAATTCTGCACCAGCAATTAGTGCCGATGGAACTAAAATGGCATTTATTAGCGAATCTGGTGGATTGTTGGGTATTTCAGTTATGAACTTGAATAATATGAAGTCCATTAGAAATTTGATAAGCAGTTTTCGCTCCCAAGACTTTGAAGATTTGAATATGTTATCACCAGGGATAAGTTGGAATCCAGAAGGAACAAAAATTGCAATTTCAGCAAAAGCAGGACCCGAAGATGCTGTTTTTATTGTAGATGAAAAAGATGGTGATTACCAAAAACTTAGTTTTAATCTTAAATCAATTGAATCTGTAAATTGGTCACCTGATGGGAAAATGTTAGCTTTTGCTGCCTCTGTAGCCGAACAAAGTGATATATTCACTTATGAATTTGCTACTAAAAAACTAACAAATATTACAAGCGATATATTTTCAGATAAAACTCCAGTTTGGACTTGGGATAGCAAAAGTATATATTTTGTATCTGATAGAGATGATAAATTTGATGGGAAATATACCA
Organism: Ignavibacteria bacterium; assembly: GCA_040383785.1. Lineage (GTDB taxonomy): Bacteria > Bacteroidota > Ignavibacteria > Kapaibacteriales > UBA2268 > JBDNHS01. The sequence continues at coordinate 2,241 of JBEICW010000324.1, forward strand.
AGGATAATTATAGAGTTTGGAATAACAACGTAAATGTGAGTGATATATTTAATATTGAACTTTCTAATAGCAATATAAAACGAATTACAAATGATGGCTCAAATATAAAATCATCAATTGCAGTTAGTGAAGATAATAGTAAAATACTATTTGTATCGGACAAAAATGGTATTGGTAATATTTATGAATTGAACTTTGCAAATAACAAAATCACTCCTAAAACTAACTCTATCACTGGTATTACACAAATTTCGCTTTCAAGAGATGCTTCGGTAATGCTATTTGGTGCTCAAATTGGCGGTGGTTATGATATTGTAAAATTAAAATATCCATTTGAAAAAACAACAAAAGATAGTAATATTCCACTAACCAGATTCAAAAAAGAGCAAGTTGATAAACAAAATATAATAGATGAAATCAACAATTCTGATAGTGAAGAAGACATAGTTGAAAAAGAGGATAATATTATTTCTTATGGAGAATATGAGGTTTCATTTGAAAATCAAAAAGTAGTAGCACCAAATCCAGATGCAACAATATTAAATACTACTAATACAAGTGATTTAGACACCTTTTTAGTTCCAAAAGATTATAAAATTAAGTTTTCACCTGACTTGGTACAAAGTAACCCAGGGTATAATTCATTTTGGGGTTTGCAGGGTGCTATTCAAATGATGTTTAGTGATGAACTTGGTGACCATAATATTCAAGTAATGGGTAATTTATTTGTAGATTTACAAAATAGTAGTTTGTTTTTAAATTACAGTTACTTACCCGAAGTTACTGATTATGATTTTTCGATTTATCACCAACCAGGGTTTGTAAATAGTAATGGTGCATTTGTTCGTTTTGCATCAACTGGATTAGGGGTAGAAGCTTCCAAAGCATTCGATTTATTCAATCGATATGAATATGGTTTTAACTTTATGCGCGTTTCCAAAGCATTTGTTGATAATGTTTCTGGTACAGATATAGTCAAATACTTTTTAGTGCCAAGAGCTAGATTTGTACATGATGATGTACTTTATGGTTATTATGCACCTAACAAAGGAACACGCTACTTTTTGGAAGCAAAAGCAGCACCAAAATTATTTGAAGATGCTGGTGGATTTTTAAGTTTAACAGCTGACTTTAGAAATTATCAAGCTTTAACAAATTACATCACATTTGCATTTAGACTATCTGGTGGAACAAGTTTTGGTCCAAATCCACAGTCATTTATGCTTGGTGGTATGGAAAATTGGATAAATCGTACAGCTCTTTCGGGAGTATCTCCAATTCCATTTGAAACTCCAGAAGATTTTGCTTTTATGAATTTACAAATGCCAATGAGAGGTTATCAATTTGCTGAACTAAGAGGTAGAAATTTTGCACTTATGAATGCAGAATTAAGATTTCCGTTATTTACAGCATTAGTTGCTGGTCCGTTACCAATTTTAATTCAAGGTGTAATGGGGTCATTTTTCTTGGATATGGGAACTGCATTTGATAGTCAATTTGAGGCGACTGGCACAGATGAATTTGGTAAAACTGTTTACAAAGATTTACTTCTTAGTTCCGGAATTGGAGTAAGAAGTTACTTATTTGGTTTGCCAATCAAAATGGATATAGTTTGGAGAAAACTATACGACAATTGGACATCTCCAGAATATTTATTCTCCCTTGGTTTTGATTTTTAAGAATTGTTTCTGAACCTAAATATATCGTATAAAAAAAAATAGACTTCAACTAAATATTGAAGTCTATTTTTATATTTATCTAAATCAATTCTACATATCAAACGTAATACCTATTCTATAACTATCCATCATCAATGGAGCAGTAGTATTTAGGGGCCAGTTCATATTTTTAGATGTAAGTTCATAAAATCCAAATGAAATTGCATTTTTAAGTACAAAATTCACAATCGGTGCATAATCTGGTGAAGATTTTAAAACTTTTTTCACAAATGAATTTGTAATTGATAATGCTATACCTTCGGTAATAGAACTCACTGCATATTTGAAAAATAATACTCTTGGGAAAATCATACTTCTTTCATAACTTGCCGAAATACCTACACCACCAGCTATTTTTGCTTTTAAGCCGGCTTCAAAACTATTTCCAAATCTTGCTTGTTAGCCAAAGTTAGAC
>JBEICW010000325.1:0-4365 GCA_040383785.1 Ignavibacteria bacterium
GCTCCTAAATTTACTGAATCTTGATTATATCTATTTATTCTCATAATTTATAATTACAAAATGATTTAAAATTTATATTAAAACAACTCCCTTCCTCTTCTCTACAAACCTAATCTTGGGATTTCTATCATTTTTTTCATAGTATCAATTACACTTAGTTTGAATGCTTCGTCACCCTGAAAAAGTTTGTAAAACACAACTCTACGGTTGATTTCTGCACTTTCTTATGACTCATTTATTTAGTAATTATTGGGTGGTTGTTTTACTCCATTGTCTTTATCATACTTTCTATGAATTTTATTTCTTCTGGTTCTAGTTTATATTTTGCTATTGCCTCTTGCTCTTCGAGTGGTGGAATATACGTTTTAAATGTTTTAATATTAGAAATTGCTACACCACCAATCAAACCAGACAAAGATAATTTGAATTGTGTTTGAAAAAGACTTCCTTTTAAGGAATAAAATAAGAATTTTGAATAATTTTTATCCTTAACTTCAAAACAAGCTAATTTATTAACAAAACAAACATTTTGATTAGTAAAAGCTAATTTTCTTCCTGCACTCCCACCTTCAATACATAACAATGCTGAATTCATCTTTGCTACTTTATACGTATGTTCAAGCTTAGGGATTCTTAATCCATTCTCATATTCTATTTTTGAAGTATCTAAATCTATATCTTTAGAAGAGATATATGGAAGTTCATCAATATTATTAGATTCAAATTTTAATTTCATTGATTCATTTAAACTATCTCCATTGTAAATATTAGTTATAAATTTCAATCTTGTAACTTCCCAATATTCAGGAATATCACCAACCCATTCCACACCACTATTTTTATATTTTTCGTATTTATTCATTTTCCTTACTCCAAAATCCCTTTTACTAATTCCATAATATTTGATTCTAATTCCAATATTTCTTCTTTAATATCTGCTAATGGTCTAAGTGGCTTATGTTGATAGAAGTATTTATTAAAACTAATTTCATATCCTATTTTAGTTTTTTCCAAATCAATCCATGCTTCCTCAACGTGTGGTTTAACCTCTCGTAAAAAATAATCATAAATTTTATCATTTAGAGGTATATTTTCCGTATCTCTTAGGTCGCTACTACTTTTGAATATTATATATTCATCTTTTTTATTTGACGGATAATAGCCATAGTCAGCCAATTGTTCCTTTTTGCAATTTAGAAATTTCAATAATTTAGTTAGTTTATCTCCACTAATTTTTTCAATTTTATCAATTACTTTTTCAGCATTTTCATCATACCAACTAACAGCATTTAGAATTTGATTTTTTTCACTACTTGAAAATTTTATCCTTTCAGATTTCAAAATCTCATCTATTTTTTTAGTAAATAGATTAAAATCATTAAATTCTTCATTACCAATTTTATCCATTAAATTTTGTGCAATATCTAAAATATTCTTTTGTTTTTCCCAAATATCACTCGAAGTTAATATTCTTCTATTTTTGGTACTCATTTCAGGGTAATTTTTTTCGTACCATTCATTTATATCTTTTTCAACTGATTTAATATTATCATATACTATCTGCCCATAAGTTTCATAAGCCCATATCATAGGTTCTTTTAGAGATTTATCAAAACGCAAACTTTCTATACGTTCAGCAGTAAATTGAGCTTTTAGTCTTTCTGGTCTATCAATTACCACCTTGAAATATCCAAAATCAGAATTATTAAATACCTTAGAAGTTATACCATCATCGCCATTCCTTTCCACATATGCAAAATTCATATAAGTATCTTGAATTTCTTTGATATGTTCAGGTTTTAACTCACAATTTTTTGCACCCAAATTTTTACGTAGTTTTGCAAATCGTTGTGAGGCATCAATTAGTATTACTTTCCCTTTTCTTTTGGCTTCTTTATTATTACTCAAAAACCAAATATAAGTAGTAATCCCAGTATTATAAAATAAGTTGTTTGGCAATTGCACAATACAATCTAACCAATCATTTTCGATAATATACCTACGAATATTACTTTCGCCTCCACCAGCATCTCCAGTGAACAAACTTGAACCATTATGAACAGACGCAATTCTCGAACCGTTGGGACTTTGAGCAAGTGATTTCATTTTATCAACCATTTCCATCAAAAATAGCAATTGCCCATCGGAAGAGCGTGGAATAGCATCAACGCTTTCGCTTTCTCCCCAGTAGTTATTGAGTTGGATTTCAAAACGTGGGTCAATTATATCTTTACCTTCTTTGATATACTTCAGGTCAGTTGCCCACGATTTACCATAAGGAGGATTAGAGAGCATAAAATCAAATTTCTTACTTGAGAACTCATTGGTAGATTAAGTAGAACCCACACGAATATTTTCAGGGTTGTTACCTTTAATCATCATATCTGATTTACAAATAGCATAAGTTTCATCGTTGATTTCTTTGCCATATAGATAAATGTCAGTATTTGCACGAATTGAACCCTCTGGGTCAAGAATAAAATTTTGAGATTCGGTAAGCATACCACCAGAGCCACAAGCAGGGTCATATATTGTGATAATTGGTGGTAGTATGTTTTTAATTGGTTCAAATACAATATGCGTCATTAGGTCAATAACTTCTCTTGGTGTGAAGTGTTCACCAGCTTCCTCGTTGTTCTCTTCGTTAAATTTTCTAATCAATTCCTCAAACACATATCCCATACCCAAATTAGACAAAGCTAGTAGTTTTCTTCCATTTGCATCTTCTTTATCATTAGGAGTAAGATTAATATTTGGTGAAGTAAATCTTTCTAATACGTCAAGTAATACATTTTTTTCAGACATGTGACGAATATGGCTAAGTAGTTTGAATTTTGCGATAATTTCTTTCACATTTTCGCTAAATCCATTCAAATAATCTTCAAAGTTCGCAAGTAGAATTTGATTACTATTAGTTGCAGTATTTTTTATTCTTTGTAAAGTCCATTGGCTTGTATTATAAAATACATAACCACTTGCTTCTCTAAGTGCTTCATCGTCTAATTCTTTTAGTTTTGCTTCTTCTTTTTGGAAAGTTAATTCTTCCATAACAGCATCTTTGGTAATTTCCAGCAATGCGTCAAGTCTTCTCAATACAACCATTGGCAATATTACATCTCTATATTTTCCCCTTACATAAACATCTCTTAGGCAATCATCAGCAATCGACCATATAAAAGATACTAACCTATTATGCACAGCTTGATTCATTTTTTCCTTCTCAATTTTCTTTATTTTTTATTTTTTGATTATGCAATTTTATTTTATGTAATTTAAGAATTAAAATATAAAAAAACACCCTAAAGATTAGGGTATTAAGTATTAAACCAATAGGGCAATTTAGTCAGGAATTAGTATATTGCCCAAGAGGGAAAAAAGGAAAGAGAATTTTTTTAAAGTGATTCACGTTTTGAATTGTGTTAGTTATTATTGGTATGTATGATAATAAGTTTTTTATGTATTTTTTAAAACATACTCATCAAAAGTAAAAACTTTCTTCTCAACATCAATCAAATTTGAAACTTCATTTTTTATGAAGTTTTTAATTTCATTTTTTTCTGAGTCATTTTCTACAAGAATTACTTCAATATCTTTTGCTGTAAATTTTAAATTATATCCTTCAGGTAGAAAACCATTAATTAAGGCATTTTCATAGATTTTTGGGTCTGAGTTATTTTCTAAAGCAGTAATAAATTTTACTGCTCTCCATTCTCTCTCATCATATAATATTTTATTTGTAATATCACGAAAATCGTCTTGATATAATCTTGTTAAAGAATCTCTTTTTTCTAATTCGTCAGTTGTTTTTATTAAGATATTTAAAATAGGATTTATCAAAAAACTGAATATCTCATTAAAATCTTCCTCATAATATTTATCAACTAAGTCTAAGTACTTTTGATTAAAATCATTTAAAAATTGTTTTAAAATATCATTATTTATTGTTTCTTTATGAATGCTATCTTTAGTCAATATACCATTTTCTCTTGCATTATTATGAATTATAAGTGATTGTAAAAACTTATAAATATTTCCTTTATCTAAAATAGTTCTTGCTTCTCTTAAGTCATTTTTTATAAAAATATAATCTGTTGTAGCACCTGTTGAATTTTTATGAATATATCTAATTGGTGTTACATTATTTTCAATTCCCCATTCTTTAGATAATGAAATACCATAATTACCATAAACTTTTCTATGAAAATTTGACTGTTCAGGTAAAATATCACAAAAACAAATTATGAAATTTTGTTGTTTTGAATATAAATATGGTATTTTCTCTTCATTTAAATTGTATCTTAGACCATTTTTTAACATCAATTTTAAATTTTCAAACTTAGAAGTATAAGTAAAAAGAAAATCTGA
>JBEICW010000326.1:0-4340 GCA_040383785.1 Ignavibacteria bacterium
AAACTTAAACACAGAAAGTTTGGAAGAAAAAACTGATATAAATTATATAGGGAATCCAGAAATTATAGCTCATGACAATTCAGAAGCGAAATTTGAATATAAGAATGTTGACCAAAATCAAAAAATCCATAATGATCAAATAAATGAATATAATGAAGTAAATGAAATTGCAGAAGAGAATTTGGAAATACTTACTGAAAACAAGATTATACCTAACAATGCTATAAATACAAATTCTGTAAAAATTGAAATAAAACTACCTGAAAATGATGATTTAGAACCTATTGAAACTAAACTAATTATACAAGAGAAAATTACTTTTGATTCGAGATTAGAAAATAGAGAAATTGAAGAAAAGATAAGCGATTATAAGTACAAACAAATTGAAGATCAGGTATTAAATGCACTGCAAGAGCCTGCAATTACTGATGATGAGCCTCGTAGGGAATTTGAATATTTTGTTTCGAGGTTATTGATTTCATTACGTTCGGTGGCAAATGTCAAAACTACTACCTTTATGCTTTACAATCAAGAAAAAAGAGAATTAGTATTAGAATCTTTTGTAACAAACGTTTCGGATTTGATAGTAGATAATACAAAATTCAAATTAAGCAATGACATTATTAGTCAAATCGTTCAAAATAAAAAGCCAGAAATTTTATCAGAAATAAACCCAAATGCAGCATTAGAGTTATTCTTTTATTACAAAGAAGATGCAAATATCAAATCATTTATCGGTATTCCAATTTTCTATGATGATAGAGTACTTGGTGTAGTTACAGCTGATTCGGAAGATAATGACGCTTTTGATAATAATTTTGCCACATTACTTGGTCAGTATTCAAAAATCATTAGTGGAATGCTAAAAAGTTATACTCAAAAATATGAAATGGCTTTGGATTCAAAAACTTTAGAAGCAATTAAGTATTTCAATAACTTAACTAATAAAAGTGGTCTAAACTATAATGATGTAATTAGCTTTTTGATTGAAACAATGTCTAAAATTATTGATTGTTCTACAATTGGAATTGTGGCTAATGACAATGAAAACAACATTTGGTATGTCAATCAATTATCAAGTGTAAATGACGAAAGTAGTGCTATTTTGGGACAACAAATTGACGATGAAATTTCTTTAGTTGGCAATTCAATACGTGAAAATAGAACGGTCTTTATCTCTCCAATTGAAGAAAATGTAATAAGAGTTAATAGAAATGAAGTTTCAATGAAAGGTGGTTATTTTATTTGTTTACCACTGAGAGCATTAAATAGTGTCTTTGGAGCAGTCTTCATCGAGGGCAACAAAGCAAGTACACTCACGGCTTATGATATTACTATTTTGCAAACAATAGCCGAAAATGCTGGTTATGTAATCGAAAAAATCCAATTATTAGACCTAATCAAAAACAACTCGATTTACGATGCAAATACTGGGTTACTCAATCCAAATGCAATGTATGAAAGAATGTACAGAGAATTGGAACGTTCCAAACAACTCGGTGCACCTCCTACAATTTGTTTGATTAGAATTGATAGATACGCTTCTCTAAACCCAGAAGAACATCAAGATAGAATGATTATGGCAACCGAAAAATTGATTGCACAAATCTACAAAAACATTAGAGAATTTGATATTTTAGGACAGTTAGATGATGATGTTTTCTGCATAATGATTATCGGTATTGGATTAGAAAAAACACAATTATGGGCAGAAAAACTACGTAATGAATATGCAATGACATTAATGGAAATAGATGGTAAGAAGTTCAATGCAACACTAAGTATGGGCTTAGCAAACGGCATTAGAACCAACACAGTAGAAGAATTGGTAGAAAACTGTGCCAAAGCACTAAACATCTCATTAGAGAAGACCAACCATGTACAGATTTATTCCTAGATTATAATAAACAAAGAAATTTCAATTTAAAGTAGGTCAAGCGTCTCGCTTGACTTTCTTTGTTTTTGCACTAATTGCACTCTTTTTGCGATTTTTCAGCAAAAAAAAACTTCACGATATTTCACGATTTTTGCTGTTTTTTCTTTTTCAAAGGTCTTTCTTGAAATCATTAACCATTTACAATTAATAATTAATCAATTTCTTATAACGCACTTATTGCGTAATTATTGTGTCAACTCCTATACCATAAAAAAGCCACAAGACTGGTGGTTTTGTGGCTAAAATGCATGTTTTACTTTTTGTAATGATTGGTAAGTGCGATAATTTCAACTTCTTTATTTTCAGTTATAAAGAATATAGCTCTATATTTTTTATCTAATCGAAATGAATAGATTCCTCGCCATTTGGGTTCTAATAATTCGGTATTCAATGATGGATGTTTTGAATTTTCTTCAAATAATAGTTTAGATTTTAACCATTTTTTCTCTAATTTATTCTGTTTAATATATTGGTTAATATCTTCACGTAAATCTAATATTTTCATATTAATAACTATAATGTAGATTTATAATATTTGATTATTAGATTTAAAATATGTAGATTTTGCAAGACCATTCTCTAAATCTAATAAGAAATCATTTGTATAAAGATTAGTATCTTTAAATTCTGAAATTAGATTTTTCAAATTATCATCACCAATAGTTTTAAACAAATCAGATGCAATTAAACGATAAATTTGTGCTTGAGATTTCAGTAACTCATATTCATCTTTAGGAATTGTAATTGTTTCCATTTATACTCCAATATTATTTACATTATTGACGACACCACTTTTCTAAAATTGTAACTCCTAAACAATAAAAAAAGCTACAAGATTAGTGGTTTTATGGCAAGGATATTTGATTTTATATATTAAAATAATTTTTATAAATTATTAAAATCAAATAAAAATTATCCCCAAATTATTCCCATCACACCAACTCACTTTCATCTCTTTTTAGCCATTCTGCTAATTTGTAGTTTTTTTGGTCTTTGGGGGAAATTATTAGGTCTTTTACATCTATGCCCCAATTGATATTTAGGGCGGGGTCGTTGTATAATATTCCGGCTTCGGCTTTGGGATTCCAATAGGCAGTGCATTTATACAGAACTTCGGTATTATCTTCTAATGACAAAAAGCTATTCGCAAAACCAAATGGCACCCATAGAAGATGTTTATTATTACTATCCAAAATATACTCTTTATGCTCACCTAAAGTTTTGGAATTACGGCGAATATCAAGTTCCACAAATTTCGCAGAACCGCTTGTAACTCTAATCAATTTGCCAAGTGGCTTGTCCCATTGGAAGTGCATTCCACGCAATACATTCTTTTGAGATTTGGAGTGATTATCCTGCACAAATCTTTCATTAATCCCAATTTCTGCAAGGAAATCTGCCCTATAACTTTCCATAAAAAAGCCGCGTTCGTCTTCAAAAACGTGCGGCTTAATTAATTTCAATCCATTCAAATCTTCTTGTATTATCTCAAATGCCAAGTGTAGTTTCCTTTTTAGTAAATTTACATTATTCAATAATTCTATTAAATTATAAATATTAAATCAAGTCTGTTTTTACTCTTTTGATATTTGCACCCAATGAAGCTAATTTTAGTTCCATATCTTCATATCCCCTATCCAAATGATAAATTCTATGAACTTCGGTCTGCCCTTCGGCTACTAATCCAGTCATCACAAGTGATGCACTTGCTCTAAGGTCAGACGACATAACACTTGCACCAGATAGTTTTCTGCCACCTTTAATTAGTGCATGATTTTCATTTACAGTAATATCAGCCCCTAATCTTTGCAGCTCTGGAACGTGCTTAAATCTATCAAAATAAATTGTATCAGTAACTTTAGTTACACCATCAGCACACAACATAAATGCCATCCATTGTGCCTGAATATCAGTCGGAACCCCAGGGTAAATCGAAGTAATCATATCAGTAGCAATTGGCTTGCCTTCCATTTTCAAAAAGATTTTATCGCTATTTACATCAATTTCGCAACCCGCCTGCTCTAATTTTGCAATTACAGACGACAAATGATAAGGATTTACTTTTTCCAATTCAATTTTTCCGCCTGTCATTGCCGCTGCAATTAGATATGTAGCCGCTTCTATTCTATCTGGTATAGTTTCCTCATCGCAAGATTTTAACTCTTGCACACCTTCAATTTCCAATTCATTTGTGCCAATTCCATTAATTTTTGCACCCATTTTGACCAACATTCTCGCCAAAGCAGTAATTTCTGGTTCAAGTGCTGCGTTTGTCAATTTTGTAATACCTTTAGCCAAAGTCGCCGCCATTAATACATTACCAGTCGCACCAACTGACGAAATATCAAAATGGATTTTGCTACCTTGAAGTCTTCCATCTGCCGATTTAGCTTTTGCAATCACA
>JBEICW010000327.1:0-4322 GCA_040383785.1 Ignavibacteria bacterium
AAATCAAGAATTGAAGTGGAATTATACAAAAAAAATACTCTTTTTAATATTTAGTTTTATAATTGGTGCAACATCGCAAAATTTATCAATAGCTATAATTACACTAATTCTATTTGATAATTTAATATTTTTCTTGACAGATAAAACAAAATTAAAAAATTATAATTTATTGATATTCATATTTGTTATTTTAGGTTTATCTTTAATTATGTTGTCTCCAGGAAATTTAAAACGATTAAGTGAAATCAATGATTTTCAAAATAAAATTACCTTTTTTGATTTAATAAATAATTTTTCATCTGTTTTAAAAAGTTATTTTCATAGCATGAAATATGGGATAGCAACATTTATTATTTGTATTTTATCAATTAAATTATTAATTACTGCAAAATCAATAAATCAAATCCCAGTATTTAATTTCAGCAAAAATGGATTTTTGATTATTTTTTTAAAAAAAACCAAATGGCTTTTTGTAGCCCTAAGTACAATTACACCTTTTATAGTGATGCCAATAATGGCTTCGGAAAGGACTATGATTTTTTTTCACTTTTTTATATTCCTGTTTCTATTAACACTGTTTTTTGATAATAATAATTTTACATATAGAAAAATTAAATACGCTAATTATATTGGACTCCTATTATTGATTACAATTTATTCGAAAAGCATTGTTTTTTTAGCTAAGAACATTAATTCAGGAATTGAACTAAAAAAAATAATATCTGAAAGAGAAAATCTATTAGAATCATCAAAAAATAAAGAAGTAACAATTAAAATAATTTCAGAGAAATATAAAACAGATTGTTTTAAATTTTATGATTTCAAATTGGATAATGATCCAAAATATTTTATGATAGTTGGATACAAAAATTATTTTAATTTAAAGAAAATCAATATTGAAGAATAAATCTTTATAAGCATTTTCGAATGATAATGGACTAAATTTAGTATTTAAAGATGTATACGTATTAGATGAATATTCTTCTAGAATTTCTATATTGTTTTTTAAAATAATAATTTTTTCTACAAAATTTGCAACAATTTTTTGTTCATCAACACCGTTTTCAATTAAAAAACCGTTACGATTTTTTTCATTTATAAATTCGGAAATTTCTCCAACATTTGTTGAAATTGGAATTACATTAAATGCCATTGCTTCTAAAATAACCATCGGAAAACCCTCTCTCGAAGATGTTATTAAAATTAAATTCGCCTCATTATAAAATTCATTTAAAGTTTTTTTACATTTAATTGGTCCTATAATTTGAATATTAGGTGTTAAATTATAACCTCTAAAATTATCTCCTATTACTTTAAATATTATGTCTAAATTTAATTTAAAACATTCATTTGCAATATCAAAAAATAAACTGGGTCTTTTCTCATAGCTATCTCTTCCGACAAAAAGAATTACTAATGGTTGAGAAAAGTTTTTTATTGAAACGTTTTTTGGAATATTGACTTTGTTTTTTATTATTTTAATTCTATTTAACAAAGTCAAATCTTTATTTGCATTTAAATACAATTCTTTAAAATCATTTTTTGTCTTTTCACCTAAAACAACTCGATTGTTAATTCGCTCAACAACTTTTAAACTTACCTTTTCTGTTGCAGAATTTTCTTCAGGTGAAAAAGCATGAATTAAATCTATGATTTTAACTTTTGAATCTAAATATGGAATTAAATCATAAAAAAAATGGGAATTTGAGCTAAAAACAATCGGATTATTAGATTTATTAATAACTTTTGCAATCTTTTTAATAGAAATTTTATATAATTTAGAAACTTTTAAAATGGAATAAATATCAAATAATTTAGTATGGTCTTTAAAACGATTTTTATTAAAATTATTTGATGAAAACCCTGTAATAAAACAAACGGTATTGTTATTTTTAAATACTTCAAGTATATCACAATGAACCGTTTCTGCACCGCCTAAATGAATCGATGGAAAAAAAAAGAATATATTATTATTTTTACATTTTGGAAGTATTAAAAAATGTAATTTTAAAATTCTAAGAATACGCATAAAATAATATTTTGTCAAAGTTAAATTAAATTTTAAATTTAATTACATTTGTATAACTATTTTTGAAGAAATGATTGATTGGCTAAAGACTAAAATTTTAAAAAAAAAGAAGAAATTTTTATTTTTCTACTTTCACCGTACCTATTATTTTAATAAATTAAAAGTTTTAAATTTTCCTAACAAGTTGATTAAAAGCCAAATTAAAGATACTTCAACAATACCAATTATCATAATAAATTTTAACCAGCTTTTTTATCTAAAACAACTTATAAGTTTTTTAGAACAAAAAAAAAACTAAAAACATCATAATAATTGATAATAATTCTACTTATACCCCACTTTTAGATTACTATAATGAGATAAACAATAGGGTAACAATTCATAGATTAAATGAAAATCTTGGGCATTTAGTTTTATGGAAAAAAAGAGAGCTATTTAAAAAATATACCAAAGGTTTTTTTGTACTAACCGATGCAGATATTGTACCAAATTCAAATTTAAAAGAAGATTATCTTAATGGATTATTGAAAATGTTATTAAAACATAAAACTAAAAGCAAAGTAGGTTTAGCTTTAAAAATTGATGATATTCCAAATACATTTATATTAAAAGAAAATGTTATTAATTGGGAAACAAAGTTTTGGATAAGCGAAATAGAAAAAAATGTATTTGATGCTGAAATTGATACAACTTTTGCTTTATATTGGCCAAAAACGGATAGACTTATAAATTATTTGTATCCTTCATTTTTTAATGCTTTAAGAATTGGAGGTGATTACACGGCTACTCATGGTGGCTGGTATGTTGACCATAATAACTTAACTGAAGAACAAAAATTTTATTTTAAAACTGCAAACAACTCAAATTCATGGAAAATTGATAATGAAGGAAATTTAGATGGTGATTTTAAAAATGACTATTAATTAAACCTTATTTCTAAGTAATTTTTCGCAATTATAATTGCAAAGCATAACATATATTTTTTATTATGTGCGAATTGAATTTTGTTTTTTATAAAAATTTAAACCTTACTAATATTCTCAAAAGGTAGAATTTTAAACATATAATTAAACCAATTTGAGAAACTATATTTATTTTTAATCGTTTCGGGAATAGAAATATAATCTGATTTTACAAATTCATACAAATCGGATCTATCATCATCATATACAAAAATATTTTGTGGATTATAAAAATCCATAGTTTTAATTGTTTTATTGGTAGTAATCATTTTTTTATCATACCCTACAGACTCAAATGCTCTAAAAGATAAGCCCGTATGCAAATCTTTATGGGCTAAATCAATAATTATATTTGATTGAGACAGAATTTCTAAATTATCATGATATGTTAATGATTTCTTCAGAAAGGTAATGAATTTATATTTTTTTAAATGCTTTTTTGGAGAAGTAGCTAACAAAACATTTATTTTTAATCCCAAACTTTCTAATTCTACACAAATACGAATCAAATCTTGGGTTCTACTATCATAAGAACCAATGAAATATACATCATATTTAATTTCGTTTTTAAATAAATTGTTATAACAATCAAAGTAAAAATTTGTAGTGTAAGACAACTTTTTAGAATTGCTTTCGATATCATTTTTATCGAAAACATAAAATTCATCAAAAAAATCAATAGTTTCAGTAACTTCGGGAAATCTTGACAAGCCATCCCATTGATAAGCCACCATTTTATTTGATTTGATTTTGGCTGCTTCAAGTACTTTTAAGCTAAATTTATCGGGTCTTATTACTAAAGTAAAATCAAAAATTGTTTTTTGATGTTCTAAAAAAAATAAATTTTGATTTTCTTCATAAGCTCTAATTAATTGTCTCTTATAACTTTTATCTTTTTTAACTATTTTTTTATAAAAATTTACAAGGCGGTCTTTAATGTTTTTATATTTAAAACTAGTATTGGCTAATAAAACTACTTCAAAGTTATTGTATTTTAAGTTTTCTACTACACAATCGCAAATTCTGACATCTGCCGTCATCAATACTAGTACTTTTTTCATCTATTAAATATTTTAAAAAACAATTATTTATTTAATTTAAAAACAGTTTTAACCCATTCAGAAATATAATATTTCTCATATATATTCTGTGGCAACATTTCATATTTAGCAGCATAAAAATTAGAGTTAAACTCCCTGTTTTCATTGATTAAATAAACATTATTTGGCAAATAAAAATCATAATTTTGAATCGATTTATTATTGGTAATTACTTTTTTCTGCAAACCCAAAGATTCAAAAATACGAAAACTTAATCCAGTTTGATTATCT
>JBEICW010000328.1:0-4322 GCA_040383785.1 Ignavibacteria bacterium
AAAAAAATCTAAAAACTAGTGTCTTATTTCACTTGAGGTCCTAACTTATTTTCTTTTTTATTAATTTGTTTTTTACAATTTACAACTTCTTAAAAAACAGATCTTTTCAAAAAAATCTGAA
Organism: Ignavibacteria bacterium; assembly: GCA_040383785.1. Lineage (GTDB taxonomy): Bacteria > Bacteroidota > Ignavibacteria > Kapaibacteriales > UBA2268 > JBDNHS01. The sequence continues at coordinate 122 of JBEICW010000328.1, forward strand.
AAATATAATCTAATATAAAACTTTTATTTTACATTAATTTTAAATGTATAAACTAATATTTAGTAGAATTATTTTTATATTTAATTTAAAATGTAATTTTTTAGTATTTACAAAATTACTCAATTTTATAGTTTTATACTTAAAATTAAATAAGAAATTAATAGAAATTCGCAACATTTTACATTTTTTTTTAACAAACCAATAATTTTCCACAATTATTTACCTATTTTTTTTTATATTTGAAAATAATTATATTCAAAATGTTAATAAGACTTCATTAGTTTTCTTTTTGTGAGGTATTGATGTTTATTTTGAGACAATTTAAAAAGAGTAATTCTGAAATGATAGATAAAATTTATGTAATATTTAATAATAATTTACAGAAAAATAATAGTGATAATAATAACAAAAGTAATTTTTTTACATTTAAATGTAATGTAAAATTTTACAGTTTATTAGTATTGGTATTTTCTGGTATATTATCATCAAATATTGATTTACTTGCACAAAGTATTAATTCGCAGAGTAATAATTCTCAAAGAAATGCAAAAAATGACACAAGTTTGGTAGAATATTTGCAAGGACCTTGGCAGACAAGATTTAATTATGGAATAATGGGTGCCTTTGGATTGAATTGGCATAGTGCAGATTTTAAAGGACTTGAAGGTGTTAAAAGTTGTTGCCCTGGTTATGAATCTGGGACTGGTCTTAATTTTGGTGGTTCGATTTTCGTAAATTTCCCAATTAGTGATAATTTAGAATTATCTACAAGGTTAGGATATACTGACCTTAGTGGAGTTTTATCTCGCGAAGAAAGTACAACAATTTTAGGAAGTAATGGAGCAAGTGCAGCTGGACTTTTTGAGCACTCAATAGATGCACAATTAGCTTCAGTGAATTTACAAGTTTTAGCATCGTTTAGATTAACTGATGAAATGAGATTAAGTGCTGGACTTAGGTTAGGCACATTGATGACAAAAACTTTTATACAAAAAGAACAATTATTAGAGCCATCAAATGGTGTATTTACAGACGCTTTGGGTAATAATTTAGGTAGAATTAGAAATCAAGCAAGTGGAGAAATTCCAAATGCTGCAGGTATTGAATCTGCATTGTTATTTGGTGGAAGTTATGATTTGCCAATGAATGCTGCACATACTTTGTTTTTGGTACCAGAGGTAATGGTTGGATATAACGTTACTTCATTTATCAGTAACTATGGTTGGAACGCAATGACAGTTAATGGTGGTATAGGTTTGAGATTTGCTCCAAGAGACATCAGACCTGCTAAAGTAAAATTACCTCCACCTCCACCTCCACCGCCGCCACCATTGCCACCGCCACCGCCACCTCCGGTAGTGCCGAGCTTAAATGCAACTGTTGTGGCATTATCATTAGATGAAAATAATCAAGAAAAACCAGTTTCTACAATTAAGGTAGAGGAATTCTTAATGAATAGAACTCACCCAATATTACCATATATTTTCTTTGATGATAATAGCAGTTCTATTTCAAATAGATATACAAGATTAACACAGAAAGATAAAGATGAATTTAGTTTCAAAAACTTCTATAAAGTTAAAACTATGGAAGTGTATTATAATGTATTGAATATTTTAGGTAAAAGACTTCAATTCTATCCACAAGGTAATATTACTTTAGTTGGTTGTAATACAGATATGGACGAAGAAAGAGGCAACAAAGCATTATCTCAACGCAGATCGGAAGTTGTTAAAGATTTCTTAGTTAGAGAATGGGGGATTGACCCACGTAGAATTACTATTGAATATAGAAATTTACCAGAGATACCTTCAAATATGAAAGAACAAGATGGTATTGAAGAAAATAGACGTGTAGAAATGATTGCAAATATACCACAATTATTAGAGCCAGTAAATGTGAAAGATACTTTAAGAATTTCAAATCCACCAAGATTTAGATTCAAACCACAAATTTTCTCTAATATTGGGGTTAAAGAGTGGAAAGTTGTTACTTCACAAATGGACAAAGATTTGAAAGTCTTTAGTGGTACTGGCAATCCTCCAACTCAAATTGATTGGGATGTAACTCAAGAAAATGAGCAAGAATTTGTTCCGAGATTAGACAAACCTTTACAATATAGATTAGTAGTGGTTGATAATGATAATAAAGTATTAGAATCTCCAAAACAAACTTTACCTGTTCAACAATTAACAATTGAAAAGAAAATTGATGAAGTGATGGAAGATAAGGAGATAAATAAATATGCTATTATTGGATTTAATTTTAATAAATCTGAACTTTCTGGTGGTAATATAGAAATTGCTGCTGGTGCTAAAAAAAGTTTGCGTAAATCTTCAACAGTATTAATAAAAGGATTTAGCGATAGAATTGGAAATAATGACTTAAACAAAAAATTAGCTACAGAAAGAGCTTATTCGGTAGCTGACTACTTGGGTGTAGATAGAAAAAATGTGAGAGCAGTTGGTGAAGATACTTTACTTTATGACAATAATTTGCCAGAAGGACGTTTCTACTCAAGAACTGTAACAATTGACATCGAAACGCCAATTGAATAATATTGTTTGTTTTTTCTATAAATTAAATAAAAAATTGTAACTTTTAATTATAATTAAGAATTGTTAATAAAATAGAACGTATGTTTTACGTTCCGGTATAAATTAATATTTAAGATTATCTTATTTCTTTTAAATTGACTAAAAAATCGTATTATAATTTTATAAAATAAAGTTATATATTACAAGGAGTTTTAAATGAAAAAAAATAGTAAACTAACTATTTATTTATTTGCCATATCGCTGATATTAGGTTTGAATTTGGTAAATACTTTCGCTCAAACTATTGATATTTTGAGTGTTGATGCGACAAAATATCCTAAAATGAAAGCAGAAATATCTATTAAAGACGCAACTAATACTGAATTAAGAACATTTTCTAATACCGACTTCAAAATCACAGACGGTGGAAAAGCTAGAGCAATGGATAATGTTTTTTGCTCACCTGATGTAAAAAAATTCTCTATGGTGATTACAATTGATAATACTGCCAGTATGCAATTCAATCCATCTGACGTTAATGGTTCTAATACTAATCCACCATTAAAAAGAACAATTGCGGTAAATTCAGCTGTTAAATTAGTTGATGCTTTACCTATCGATAGGTCAGAATGTGCCTTGACTTCTTTTGGTTCTGGGAATCCAGGAACAGTTCAAATTAAGTTTTTTACAACTGATAAAGATTCATTAAAAAAAGAAATAAATAAAATTGCTTATGCAGGTGGAACGGATATAAACACTGGTTTTTTAGGCAAAAATGGTAATAGAGGAGCAATAAATGTTGCTGCTTTTGGTAGATGGAAACCAATTATAGTTTTTATAACAGATGGTTTGCATGATCCACAATTTACAAGCCCCAAAGGAGTGGCACTTAAAAATGGTGAAATAGTTAATGAAGCAAATAAAATTAATGCATCAATTTTTATGGTTGGTTTAGGCGTTAGTTTAAGTGGTGAAATGCAGTCTATAGCTACAGGTACTGGTGGACAAGTTTTCAATAACTTAACTGATCAAATACAATTAGATAAGGCACTTGGTGAAATTTTAAAGTTAGCGCAAAAAGATGGTGATTTGGCTCCTTGCGAAATTGAATGGACTACTGATTGTAGTGGTGGGAATTTAGAAATTGAATACCAACAAGGTGCAAAACCAAAAGACAATTTTACATATAATTTAATTCCTGAAACTTTACCAATATTATCTGCGAATCCAGTTGACCCAAAAACAATTTTGAATGTGCCAATTGGTTCAAGTCAATTAATTGATGTTGAATTACAAGCATTACAAAATGACCTAACTATTACTGGTGATAATTCTACTTTACCTCAGTTTAAAGTTGCCAATTGGGGTGGTGCTTTACCGCTCAAATTAACTAAAGGAACAAAAAAAGTAATAAAAATAGAATACAAACCAACTGATATTCTTTGTAATGAAGCGGTAGTTTCATTTAATTCAGATGCTTGTACTATTGCAAGTATTAATATGAAAGGTGGTACTGTTAGAATTGAAGATATTAATGTTGGATTTGCAACTAAAAATGTTACTAAAACTGGAACATATACTCAAAATTTCTGTAATAATTCTTGTTGTGATATATAAATTTCTGGTTTTGATATTAATGGTTATGATAAGTTTGTATTTTTATT
>JBEICW010000329.1:0-4319 GCA_040383785.1 Ignavibacteria bacterium
AAGAGAGAAGAGAGAAATCTAAAAATGCTCCTAAAAAGAAAACACAATCAGTAATGGCTAAAATTACTGCTAATGTTGAGAAGTCAGTAGTTCAAGCGATTAAATCAAGTGTTTCTTCAAATAAAAAAGAAATCGAGAAAAATCCTAATTTCTTTGTTAAGAAAGTTGAGAAACTTGAAACTTCAACAAAATCATTCTTACAATCAATGAAAGATGTATTAGGAGATGACTTTAAAGAGGGAGAAATTGCTTCTACAATGAAATCTATCGAAGATTTAACAGAAAGCCTTATTGCGAAGTATAAAACGAAATAGAGCGATTAAAAAATAAAAAAAAAGAGGGGTTTTTTACAATCCCTCTTTTTGTGTTATATTTACATATTAAAAATTAGAAAAAATGGATTCAAAAGTTTCTGAAAAAGATATGCGTGAAGTTTATTTTCAAGCATTTGGAAAAGAATATGATAGTGCAGATAGAAAACAAGCACCATTACCACTTGAAATAGCATACCTTGTTGCTAAAAATAAATTGAAAAAAGATGGTAAATATGCAGGTGGTGGAGAAATCACAGATGATAGTTATTTTCAATCGGTAAATCATTTTATTTATTTCTGTATGAATTATCCAAATAACTTTTTGGATGCTTTCGGAAGTCTTAAAACCCATTTATCTAATAAATTCAAAGATTACTACAATAAATATGGAGTTTATGGTGTAATGATTAAGTTCTATGCAGAATTAGATAGTGAAAATAGAAGAATCCTTACTGATTACTCTCTTAAAAACTATAAAGGAACTCCAATTAGTTCTGATATTTCAGAAACAGAATATTTTAATTGTGTAAATCACTTTATTTATTTCTGTTTTAATTTTCCCGATAACTTTATGGATGCTTTTTCAAGTCATTTGAAAGTTCATCTTTCTTCTAAATGGATAACTGCTTATGAGAAAAAAGGTTCTATTGGAGCGATGATTTATTTTTGGTCTGAATTAGACAATCAAAACAGAAGAAAATTAGCAGATTGGGTTAAGAAGAACTATACAGGAACAAAATTATATGAAGTTGGTGGTGCATTAGGAGATGTAGCAGGAATGTTACCAAGTCCGTTACCGATGTCCACTATTCAACCAATGGCAAAAGGTGGACAACTTGAATTTTTTGCTGATGGTGGAGAAATAGCAAAAGAATATGAAAAGTATATAAAACCAAATGGTTCAAGGGATTTTCATTGGGAGGGAAATGTAGAGTTAAAAGAATCTGATATTGAAATAGTATCAGATTGGATTTGGGATGAATTACATCTTTTCTATATTCGTTTCTTAAAAGTTAAAAATTTTCCGAACATAGGTTTTTTACAAACAATGTTACATCCGAGAATCGGAATTTCATTAAGAGTAGAAAAAGATTTTAGACTTTATTCAAATTTCACTATGAATGTTGAAGATTTAAAAGAATATATTTTATCAAACAAATTAGCGAAAGGTATTAAAGAAACTGTATTTTTATATCGTTTTGATAATGAGAAAGAGAGGGAGTATATTTTAAATAGAGATAAAACATTCGCAAAAGGTGGAGGTGTTGGAAAAAAGTCTGATAGAAATGAAACACAAGAAAATAATTTTGAGTTAGTTATAAATTAGGAGATAAATTTATATTAGGTAAAAGATTTGGAGATAATAAAGATATAGAAGTGTCTATTACTGAAATTCTGCCATCGGGTTTATTTTTTAAAGTTGATAAATCAGATAAAACATTTAGTATTAAAACTTTACATTCAAAAGGTTCTACCTATACAAGTGGAGAATATTTAATTCCATTAAAAAATCAATATGATAATGGTGATGGGGTTGATGATTTTAAAATGAGTTATGATGAAATGACTACTTACGAAAAAAGCAATCATATTCACTATAATCCAATGAACTCTCGTTGGGAAGTTACAAAAAATGGAAAATATAAGGAATTTTGGAATCAAGAACAAGCAGAAAAATATGCAGGTTTTGAATTTGATAATGATAAAGATTCAAGATATTCAAGAAAAAAATATGAAGCATTATTTGGTTATGAAAAAGGTGGTGGGGTTAAATCTGATTACTACATTTTCGAGGGAGTAGATAATTTAAACGGAAATCCATTATACAGAGTAGAAAGCACTTCTGAAAGCGAAAATGAATATGTAGGCGAATGGCATACAGATAAAAGTGATGCAGAAAAAGAATTAAAAAGTTTTTATGCTGATGGAGGTGGGGTTGAGCCAAGTATTTATTTTTATAATGATGGAGAGCAAGATATAACCTTTACTACTTTTCAAGAAGCATATAATGAAGTTCAAAGATTAGGTTATTCTAAATTTAGAGATAATTTAGGTGGGGAATATTTCGTTAATAAAGATTTATCCAAAAAAACTATTTACCAACATAAATCTAATCCTTACATAACATTTGAATTTTTAGAAGATACAAACAAAGGTGTAAAAGGATTACAGAAAAACCCTAAAAGTTTAAGTAAAAAAGAAAGAACAGATGGAATTATTGTCTATTATTCTAACTCTGAAATGAAACAACTTTTTGATAAAATATACTCTGATGGTGGAGAGATTGTAGATTTATTTGAGGATTACGAAAATATCCCTGCTAATGTCCAAGAAGTATTAGATAGATATTCAGATAAATTCGGAGTTGATTTCGGAGAAATGGATTACAACGATATGGCAGAAATGCAAAAAGATATTGAAAAACTTGGATATACTTTTGATAGTGGTTTAGATAATCAACCTTACGGTTTAAGACCTATTGGAGTTCCTTTAAATCATTTAAAAGGTTATGAAGATGAAGAATATGGACTTGGTGGATTTTTATTAGGAGCAGGTGTAGGTATTGCAGGTTCTTATTTATACAACAACGCAAAAGTTCAAAAAAGCAAAGATGGTGTTAAATTTCATTTAAAAAAACCTAAAAAAGTTTTTAAATACGGAGGGGAAATTGAAGAAAGAGTAAAAGAAAAATTAAGTAAAAATTTCGCTTTACCTTTTGAAATTGTTGTTTATGTTCCATCAACACAGGATGCTGATACAACTATTTCACAAGAAGATTTCAAACATAGAATTGAAGTTGTAGAAACTTATTTAGCAAAACTTTTCGGTGGGTTTAGTTCTAATCCTGTTGATGGTGGTTATAATAGCGATGAAAAAGGTCTTATTAAAGAAGATGTATTCAAAGTTTATTCATTTGCTTCGAGAGATGGTTTTGAACCTAAAATGGAAGAGTTGGTAATCCAAATTAAAAAATGGTGTAAAGTTTGGGGTCAAGAAGCAATCGGTCTTGAATTTGAGGGCGACTTATTTTATGTAGAAGCCTAAATAATAATAAAAAATGGATAATTATTCGTTTTGAATAATTAATTTTAAACAAAAATTAGAAAACAATAAAACAATTAGATATGAGTTTAGATAAGAACTATCAAGGCACAGATGCAGATTTAGAAATTTCTTTGGAAGAATACGGATTTGTTGCAAGACCTATTACGGTTGATTACGATGATGAATATTTCGTTATTTATAAAATGGGCGATAACCAATATGGTAGTGGTCATATTAGAGAAAGCGAATTAGATGCTATTGTCAATGGTAGTGAATGGGCGAGTGAAGAAGATGTTAATTCTATGTTAGACACAGTTGGTGCTACAAAAGAAGAATGGTTCGATTTGCCTTTTACATCTAAATTCAGCGATTTAGTTTCTTATTGGGGAACTGAAAACATTATGGGAACTGATTATTATCCAAATGACAAAAATTGGGCATTTGAAGAAATCGGTTTAGAATCTGATGATTCAGATGAAAATGATGATGAGTTTGCTAACGGAGGGGAATCTAAAATACCTACTTCAAGAATACAGAAAAAATTAATAGGTAAACCTGTTCTTTATTACAAAGAAAATATAAATGATTACCAAGAATATGTTATTTCAGATGTTAAGTATTCCAAAAATGGAGCAACAAGACTTTGGGATTATAGTTTGTATTTTGAAGATAAGCCTAATATGGTCATTATTCTATCACAATCAGAGATGTATAATTTGTATAAAATTGGAAAAGTTACACTTAATTATATGGCAGATGGTTCTAAATTAAAAATAGAATCTATTTCTGAAAAAACAGATGATAAAATAAATAATTTTTTTAGAAAAATAAAACGTAAAACTATCATAGGTTTTTCAGATGAAGAAGTAGAAAAACTTATTGCAGATGTAAAATTAAAATCAAATATAGATGGTAAAAATTATACTGTTTATGTAAAAGATGGAAAATTATTATTTGATG
>JBEICW010000330.1:0-4307 GCA_040383785.1 Ignavibacteria bacterium
AATATTAAAATTAAAACAATTTGGAAAATTTAAGTAATATATTGGCTGTTGGAATTGGTGGATTTATTGGTAGTGTAATCCGCTATTTGGTTGCCTTATATTTTAATAATAATTTTAATTCAAGATTTATACCAAATAATGAAAGCCATAATTTTTCAAATTTAATATTTACTTTGCCTTTGAATACTTTATTGGTTAATATTATTGGAAGTTTGCTAATTGGTATTTTTATTTCATACTTCAAATTGGCTGAAATTGAGTCCCAAAGTTTGAAACTTTTTATGACTACTGGACTGATGGGTGGACTTACTACATTTTCTACTTTTAGCTTTGAAGTTTTTGAATTACTCAAAGTTGGACATGTGAGTATAGCTTTAATATATATTGCATTAAGTTTAGGTTTGGGTATTTTTTTTTGTTATTTGGGTTATTCAATAACAAGTTATTTTTTCAAATTAATTTAGTTCTTATAATAAAGCAATTAAAATCAAAAATTTAAAATATGTCTAAATTTATACATTTACATAATCATACTCACTATTCACTTTTGGATTCGATTACCACTGTTGATGAATTGGTAACGGCTGCAAAAGATGACGGACAAAGTGCTATTGCACTGACCGACCATGGTGTTATGTTTGGTGGCTTGGAACTATACAAAGAAGCAAAATATAAGGGTATCAAGCCAATTATTGGCTTTGAAGCATACATGGCTAATGGTAGTAGATTTGATAGAAATTCTAAAGCTGAAAAGAAGCGAAACTATTTCCATTTACTTTTGCTTGCCAAAGATAATACAGGGTATCGTAATTTACTGAAATTAACTTCACTTGCTCATACCGAAGGAATGTATTACAAACCGCGTATAGATAGAGAGTTACTCGAAAAGCATAAAGATGGTTTGATTGTAACTTCGGCATGTATGGGTGGTGTAGTTGGGGCACATCTTTTAGATGGTGATATTGATTTAGCCAAAGAAGCAGTGATTTATTATAGAGATTTATTTGGTGATGACTTTTATCTTGAAATCCAAAATCACTTTATGGAAAAAGATAAAATCATTTTGGAGCATGTACCCAAATTTGCCAAGGAATTTAATGTAAAATTAATTGGAACTAATGATATTCATTATCTAAAAAAAGATAATGCAGGTGCTCACCAGATGTTTTTGTATATTAGAGATTCGTCATCTACCAATAAGCCGGTTTTTGATCTAACACAATTATATTATGGAACAGATGAATATTATTTCAAATCATCAGACCAAATGATTGAGATATTCAAAGATTACCCAGAGGCAGTAAGTAATACTTTAGAAGTAGCAGAAAAAGTAGATTTATCTATAGATTTAGATAAATTCTTTATGCCAAATTTTGAGATACCCAAATCTTCTAAGGCAAAAGATTATGATGGATATTTAGAAGAATTAGTTTACGAAGGTCTTGATGTTAGATATAAGGGTGTTCTTTCTGAAGAGGTTAAAAATCGTGCAGATTATGAGCTTGAAATAATAAAAAGAATGGGCTTCCCTACTTACTTTTTGATTGTATGGGATTTTATCAAAGCAGCGAGAGATATGGGCATTTCTGTTGGTCCGGGTAGAGGTTCAGCGGCGGGATCATTGGTGGCTTATGCACTAAAAATTACCAACTTAGACCCTATTGAATATGGATTACTTTTTGAAAGATTTTTGAATCCAGAAAGGGTATCAATGCCCGATATAGACATTGACTTTGCCGATGATAAACGTGAGATGGTGATTGAATATGTTAAGAAAAAATATGGCGAAAAGTCTGTTTCTATGATTTCTACCTTTGGCAAATTATCTACAAAAGCAGTATTTACTGACGTTGGTAGAGTTCTGAAAATTCCTTTGGACGAAATACGAAAAATCACCTCTAATATCGAGACTATTTTTGGCAAAGTAGATTCAATAAAAGTAGCATTAGATAAGCAACCACTAAATTGGCTTAGAGATACTACCGATGAAAAATTAAAAGAGTTAGTTCATTATGCCAAACAATTAGAAAATAAAAATAGAAGTATAGGCACTCACGCAGCTGGGGTAGTCATTGCTCCAGGCGATATTACTGACTTTGTACCATTATACAAGCCCTCAAAAATGAAGGAAAGTATTGGGATTGATGTTGCTTCTCAATACAATATGGCTCATATCGAAAGTGCTGGTTTACTAAAAATGGACTTTTTGGGTCTAAAAACATTAACAATCATCGAAGATACTCTTCGTATGATTAGAGAAAATTACGGAACTGTTATTGATATTGATGCCATTGATTTTAAAGACCAAAAAGTTTATGATTTATTGACCGAAGGCAGAACTCTTTCTATATTCCAATTTGAATCTCAAGGTATGAGTGAGTATATGCGTAAACTCAAACCTACTCAAATTGATGACTTGATTGCGATGAATGCACTTTATCGTCCTGGTCCAATGTCATTTATTCCTGATTTTATTGATGTAAAACATGGTAGAAAAAAAGTAGAATACCCTCACCCATTGCTTAAAGATATATTGGACCCAACAAATGGAATTATGGTATACCAAGAGCAAATTATGGTAGTAGTGCAAGTTATTGCAGGTTTTAGTCTCGGTGAAGCTGATTTATTAAGACGTGCAGTTGGTAAAAAAGATAAAAAGAAATTAGAGACATTAAAACCTAAGTTTATTGTGGGTGGTGCTCAAAATGGTGTAAATGCTAAGCAAGCAGAAGAAATTTTTGCCTTGATTGAAAAATTTGCTGATTATGGGTTTAATAAGTCCCATTCAGCAGCATATTCTTATTTAGCATATCAAACTGCATGGTTAAAAACTCATTATACTGCGGAATTTTTGGCAGCCAATATGACTGCTGAATTAAATAATTTGGATAAAATCGTTGAACTAAAAGAAGATGCTAAAAAATTCGGAATTAAGGTATTGCCTCCAGATGTAAATCAATCTATTGCATATTTTGTAGCCAAAGATAATAAAATATTTTTTGGACTTGCAGGAATTAAAAACGTAGGCGTAAGTGCTGTTGATTTGATTGTGGAAGCACGCAAAGAACAACCATTTATAAGTATATATGACTTTTGTGCCAAAGTAGATACGCGAGCAGTCAATAAACGTTCGTTAGAGGCATTAGTTTGTTCGGGTGCTTTTGATTCATTAAATAGTGGGCATAGAGCGAGTTTGTTTTCATCTGTTGACTATGCACTCGAATATGGGAAAAAAGTAAGCGAAAATTCTAATAATGCAACAGATAGTTTGTTTGGAATGAATGATACTATTTCTATACCTGAACCTAAATTGATTGAAAGTCCTGAATGGGCTAATGAAGAAAGGTTAGCCAAAGAATATGAATATCTCAATTTTTATCTGAGTGGTCATCCACTTGATAAATATGAGCCATTTTTCCATTATTTTTCAGATTTTTTCAAATACAAAAAAAGTGATTTACCAAAAGATAAACTGAGCATTTGTGGAAGGGTTAAAAATCTAAAAGTTAGAACTACTAAATCTGGAAGTAATTTTGCATTTTTTACATTAGAAGATTATAATAATCAGATAGAATGTATTGCATGGAGTGATAAATTCAAGGAATTTGGTCATTTAATTAATAATGGGAGTATAATTATTGTAAATGGTAAAAAAATGCTTGATGATTTTGGGAAAGATAGAGATAATGGTAATGAAAATACCGAACAAGATGAAAATGAAGTTTATAAAATAGTTGCAAGTGAAATTTTAACTTTAGAAGGTCAAGTTGATAAATTTAAAGGTATGAAAATTTGGCTTGATATGAAAGATGAAGAAAATTTAGATAATATGGAATTTTTATTAAACAAAATAAATAACAACTTATCTGATAGAGTAAGTAATTTTGAACTTCATTTTAATGTTAAAAATACAAATGGGGATAAGTCTAAATTTATTAGACAAGATTTGAAATTTCATAAAAATTATAATGAATTAGTAGATTTAGTTGATAATTTTGGTTATCATAAAATTAGATTTATGTAAATTCAATTAATTTATTAATAAATTTTGTTTTTAATTGTCAATATTAAGATATTTTTATTAATTTAGAATTATAATAAATTCAAAAGGAAAGTTTTTATGTTTAAGAATATATTAGTTTTATCAATTTCAGTAATTGTAGCTTATTTTATAGTCAAAATTATTTTTACATTGTTTGTACTTACTTTCAAATTAGTCTCTTTTTTTTTTACATTAATTATTGTGGCTATAATAGCATTACCAATATATTATTTTGCAACTAATAAACTTAAAAAATAAAAAATTA
>JBEICW010000331.1:0-4290 GCA_040383785.1 Ignavibacteria bacterium
ATAACAACTTAAATATCTTATTGGTTTTAAGTTAAAAACAAAAAAATCTCATATTTTCTATTTTTTATCATAACCTTTTGTAGAAGGTACATCCAATGGCAATTCGCTAATACTTATTTCTACACGTCTATTTTTTGCTTTGTTTGTTGGGTTATTGTTTTCTACCAATGGTCTATTATCTCCAAAACCTCTAACAGCCAAATTTTTTTTTGGTAAACCCTTCGATATCATTATATCTGAAACATACAAAGCTCTAAAGACAGATAACTGCCAATTAGAAACTAAATTATTATTATTTTTTAAATTTGATTTTATTGGGTCTGAATCGGTATGACCGTCTATGGTAATCAACTTTTCATATTTAGAAATTACCTTTGTTATTGTATCTAATACCAATATACCTTTTTTTCTCACAACAATATCACCAGAGCTAAAAAGTAAACTTTCAGGCAAAGACAACACCAATTCTACACCATTATATCTAATATTCAAATTACCATCTTTGATATAATTATTCAAAGTTACATTTGCTTCAGAATATAATTTATCCAAACTTTTAGTATCAATTTCAAATGTAGGAACGGGTGTATTTGATTTATTATCTAATACACCCTCACCACCATTTAATACGCCTTTATTAGATTTAAAAGCTTTGTTTAATGCTTCTTTTACTTGTTTGTATTGACTTTCATCAACTTTGGAAGAAGCATAAAGTATAACAAATAATCCCAAGAGCAATGTAATTAAATCGGCATAAGTAATCAAATACCTATCACGACTAACTTCTTCATTTTCTCTTGATTTTTTGATTCTCAATGTAATTCTTTGTTAGATTTTTAATTTACTTTATTATAACTAATTTTTCAGATTTTATGATATTCTTATCTTTTTCGATATTTAAAATATACATACCATTAGTTAAATTTTGTGTATCATAAACCAAGTTCTTGTTACTCAATTGATTTAAATAACCTTCAAATAATGTGCCAATGTAATCACCATAACTGTTTGTAATAGTAACCTTATAAAACCCATAATTTTCATTTTGGAAAGATAAATTTACAAAATTAGACGCAGGGTTAGGATATAAACTAAAATTATTTAATTCTTTATTATTGTCATTATTTGAATTTTCATCATTTTCTGCACTTGCAATTACATCAAATCCAGCAACTTTGTAAATATTACCACTAAAATCGGATAACCAAATATTTTTGTCAATTGGGTCATAAGCTGCACCACGAGCATTAATTACACCAGAATAACCCTCTAAAACCAAATTGTCTTTTTCAGAAGTTAGTTTGTCCATTGTCATTCTAATTAGTTTTGCATCTGATAATGCACCTGATGAGAAATTAGTACAAACTTGCATTAAGTGAACTCCATCATAAGTAATACCCCTCGGTCCAAAATTCAAGTCACATGGAGATTTGTATGTATTTAAAACAGTACCACTACTTGGATTTACAGAGCGAACTTGTCTTTGGTCATCTCTATCACCAACATATAGTACTCCATTTACAAATTCTAAACCTATTGGATATGAACGTGCTGGACTAGTAAAGCTTTTCAAAAATTTTCCATCAAAATCGTAAACTTCAATAACTCCACCGCCACCAGCAGTACTATTTAATCTGTGTACATAAATAGAATTACCTGCTTCGTCTAAAGTAATATCTGTATAAAGACTATCACCTTTTAATTTTAATGTTTTTACAACTTCAAAAGTGCTTGTGTTTAATTTGATTAAACTTCCACCATAAAAATCCGTTGCCCACAAGAAGCCGTCTTTATCTAAATCAATTCCATAAGGAACAGTATTTACATTGTTTTCTAAAAGTAATGAACCTTTTTGTTTAGATTCAATTGTAAAAGTTTTAGACGTTCTTGTTTGATTAGGGTCGGTAATACTTGTAATTTTTAATTTAGCAGTAAAAGTTGGTCTATTTTTTACAGCCCAATAGAAAGTATTACCAGTTACTCCTTGAACTGGTGAAACTAATTCCCAAGCGTCACCATTGTTTGATGAAAATTCGATTTTTACAGGTGGAGTAAAACCAAACCATGAAACTAATGAATTATTACCTGCAATAAAACTTTCGCCACCAACTGGTGTAGTTAAAGTATATTCCGAAACTGGAGAAACTGGTAAATCTATTTCCCAAATAGATCTTCCGTGAGTTGCAACTCTTAAAATTCTGTTGCTAATTACTTCTAAATTATTATGAAATTCAATTGAAATTGCTGGAGAATTTGGTAGGTTTCTTCCAAAAGGAAACCAATCAATACCATCATTATATGTAGCAAAAACTCCTGCGTCAGTTGCTGCATAAATATGCCCAGAGTTTAATGGGTCTAATTCAAATTCATTAATTGGTACGTTAGGCAAATTACCGCTAATATTAGCCCAAGATTTGCCTTCATTAGTTGTTTTGAATATATGTGGTGTTCCATATCCAGAATATGCAACATAAGCAGTTGATGGCTCTGTATAAGATGTTTTGATGCAAGATACAAATCTATTCACTAAGCCATTTCCTTGAACGGACACAAAATTTTGTTCTAATCCATTTTGAGAAACTACAACAGCACCATTACTTGTTCCAGCATAAACCAACTCTTCTTTGCCGTGGGAAACTCCAATAGCAGAATAAAATACATTGTCTGTAGGAATCCTAGTTTGTGGAAATTCTACCCAAGAGCCGCTTCCATAATTTAAATATAATGATTTACGTCCGTGCCATAAATAATCTGGATAATTTGCATCTGCAATCAATGGAGAGTCAAAAAGTGAATTGCCAGCTACAGGTTCAGTCAAACCAGCTCTAAATGATTCGCCAGCCCATTGACCAGTTCCGTATCCTACTTTCACAATATTACCATATTGAGATTCACCCACAAAATATTTTTTTTCAGAATTAACAACTACTTGAAAGCCATCACCACCAATTAAATTTTGGTATGCTCCACCCAATACATCACCTAAAGTTCCATTATCTTGAGTGCCCCCAACGTTTCTATTTTGTCGTTTATCATCAATACCTAAACCATAAAATTGACTTATTGCCAAGCCATTATTTTTTGCTGTCCAAGTGGAACCATTATTAGTAGATTTGTAAAATCCACCATCATTTCCCATATAAACTAATTTAGGATTAGTTTTAGAGAATGTTGCACAGTGATGGTCAACGTGAGTATTACCACCATTATAACCTTGAGTTTGATTAACAAACTGTGCACCATTAGTAGTTAGCCAAGTATCAATACCACCAATTAATGCAATATCTTGGTTAGTAGGGTGAACTGCTACATAATTATCATAAAATCCTTGATTATTAAAAAATGCTGCATTCCCATCATGTACTTTGAACCAAGAACCACCTTTATTTGTAGATTTATATGCTTTTCCAAGTCTATCTGTTCCCATTTCTGTCAGTAGATATATTATATTTGTATTAGAAGGTGCAAATTGTACTGAAATTCTACCTATTGAATTATTTGCTAAATCACCTTTTTTTAATGAAGTCCAGTTATTACCTTTGTCATTTGATAATAAAATATCAACACCATTAATTGCACATAAAATTTCATTTTCATCATTTTGATTAATAGAAACATCAGTGATTGAACCCTCAACCTTTCGAGTCCAAGTATTGCCAGCATCAGTAGAGATATAAAGTCCACCGCTACGTCCAAAACCACCAGCAATGATTAAATTTGAATTTTTTGGATGACAAAAAACTTTGGAAAACGCACCAACTGTAGATAAACCAACTTGAAACCAAGTTTGTCCACCATTTGTAGTTTTTAAAATTCCATTACCTGCATATATATTTCCACCTCCAGAAACAGCTTCACCAGTCCCAGCATAAAGTATTTCAGGATTGTTTTCATCAATACTCAAAGAGCCCATCGCAATTGAATTTTCAAAATCCATTAATGGAGTCCAAGTTTCACCGCCATCTGTAGTTTTCCAAACCCCACCTGCAGCAGCACCAAAATAAACTATATTATCATTTTGAGGGTGTATAGCTACTGATTTAATTCTACCACCGATATTATCAGGACCTACTAAACGCCATTCATTTTGTAAAGATTGTAATAAATTTTTATTTTTAGATAATCTGGACATCATTAATTCTTTTTCTTCAAATCCCATAGAAGTTGCACCAAATGGAATTTCAGAATTTGGATATGCTCTTTGTTGCATATAATAGTGGTATCTCGAAACAGGTTTTGGTATTTTTTCACCAGGTTTATAATCACTAATTTGCTGTGAAAATAAATTAC
>JBEICW010000332.1:0-4245 GCA_040383785.1 Ignavibacteria bacterium
AATTATTTTTAAATTTAAATTGAATTTAATATATTTTTCACTTCTACAATTATTTAAATCAAGTATCGTCAAGAAAACAGAGTAGTATAAATTAATTTATTAATAAAATATATGAAAAATTATATTGATATTATAGAAGATATAGATGAGTTAAATTTTGATGATAAAATCAAAATTTTATACTATATAAAAGATAAATTAGACATTGATTATGAGCAATTTCTTATAATTGAACACGAGCAAACCAAATCCCAAGTTGCAAATAAAGTAAAGTTTGCGGAAACTCCAGAGGAATTGTTTCAAAGATTATCAATATAAGTTTATGAGTTATAAAATAATACTTTCTGATAATTTTGAGAAAAAACTTCAAAAATTATCTAATAAAAATCAAATTGATAAATTAAAACAAACAATAATAACAATTTCCACAGACCCTTTTGATAAAAATCTTAATACTCATAAGTTAAAAGGGAAACTAAAAGATTTTTATTCTAGCAAATGTGGTTATGATTGTAGAATAATTTTTTAATAGAGTATGAAAGTGAAGAAGTTTATCTTCTATTAATTGACTTTGGAACACACAACCAAGTTTATCAAAATTAAAAAGATAATTTTTAATTAAAATGACTTATTTCCAAATAATATGGTCGCAATATTTTTACAATTATCTAAATTATGTATTGTCTAATATACAAAACCTCCCCAAATCATTAAAAGGAATTGGGGAGGTTTTTTTTCAGATAAGAAAAATTCTATTTTTGATTTTCGAAATAAATTATCTTATATAAACCAAATTTCTTATAAATTTCAAACTTTACATAATTGTAAAAAATTTATGTATTATAATTCTCAATAACAAAACAAACGTTTTACTTTACTATTATTTTTAATAAATATTTTGTAAATTAAAAAAATAAAAAGTGTATAATAATAAAATATATTTAAATGAACTACAAAATTGAATTAGAGAAATTATTAGAATCTAATGAACTGAAATTACCAATAATGCCTAAGGTTGCAACTAAAGTTTTAGAATTAGTAAATAATCCAAATACCAACATTAATCAATTATCTGACATTATTTTACAAGACCAATCAATTGCCACACATATACTTAGAATTTCAAATTCGGCCGCTTTTGCACCAACATTTGAAATAGTTTCAATTAATCAAGCAATTTCCAGATTGGGATTTAAATTGCTTTCTGAAATAACTCTATCTATTTCGTTACAATCTGGAATTTTTAACTCTAAATTATTTCATAATGAAGTGGTGCATTTGTGGAAATTTTCGTTACTTACGGGATTGTGGGCAAAAAGAATTGCTTTTCATAAAAAATATAATGTTGAAGCTACATTTTTGGGTGGACTATTGCACGAAATAGGCAAACCTATAATTTTAAACTCATTAAGTACATTAATTAAATCTAAAAATGATTTTGATTTTACAGAATTAGGTATCATATTAGAGGAATTACACATAAAATTTGCAAAAAAAGTTATGACAGATTGGAAATTACCTAAATTGGTCAGCACTATATCATGTGATTATTTTAATTTAGATGAAAGTTCAAATTTTTATAAAGAATCTACTGTAGTTTATTTGGCTCATAAATTATCGATTTATACATTTGAAACATTAAGTTTATCAAAAAAAGAAGATAATAATTTAAAAATAGAGAATTTATTAAAACTGCCTGAATGGGGTAAAATCAATTATTATAGAGATGAAGTTGAAGAATTAATTACTGAAAGTGAAACATTATTAAATACTATGAATGCAATGGTTTTGATATGAGCAAATACTTACATAAAGAGGAATTGGAAATCGTGTATGATTACGTTGTAATAGGAAGTGGACCAGGTGGACAAAATGCAGCCATTCAAGCTGCAAATGCTGGAAAGAAAGTTGCTTTAGTTGAAAAAGAGCAGAAAGTAGGAGGTCATTGTGTTTATAATGGAACAATTCCATCTAAAACTCTAAGAGAAGCAGCTATTGCAATTTTTAAAATGAAAAAATATGCCAATGTTTTTGATTTTAAAGTTAGAGAAGATACAGAAGTAAAATCATTATTAACTCGATTAGACGAAGTTCTTAGTTCTCATAATACCCTAATTTCAGGTCAATTATCAATTAGTAATATCGATTTATATCACGGTAAAGCTTCATTTATCGATAAAAATCATATTGAAGTTTATAATTTAGATGGAAGTAAGTTAGTACTTAAAGCTAATTATGTTATTATATCTACCGGATCCAGCCCCAGAGTACCTTCTGATATGTTTGTTGACCACGAGCATATTTTAGATAGTGATTCAATTCTTAATCTTCTTTATATACCTCAGTCTATGATAATATTGGGTGGTGGGGTAATAGCTTGTGAATATGCAAGTACATTTGCATTATTGGGTACAAAAGTAACAATATTAGATAGATTAGATAGACCACTTTCATTTATGGACAAAGAACTTACAGATAGATTTGTTGCTGAATTTGAAAATTTTGGTGGTACATATTATGGAAATAAAAAATACATAAGTGTAATTTGGGACGGTGTTTCAGAAGTAAAAATTGAATTAGAAAATGGGGAGATTTTATCTGCAGAAAAAGTTTTGTTTGCATTAGGAAGAGTGGCTAATATTGAAAAACTGAAACTCCAAAATATAGGTTTAGAAATTAGCGATAGAAATTTAATAATTGTTGATTCTAATTATAAAACAAACATTGATAATATATATGCTGTAGGTGATGTTATAGGATTTCCCGCACTTGCTTCTACTTCTATGGAACAAGGTAGATTGGCAATTATGCATTCACTTGGTAATAATGTTGCAAGGTCTTTTAATAATTCGTTCAATAATTTGCCATTTGGAATATATGCAGTTACTGAACTATCAAGTATTGGACTTACCGAAGAAGCATCTATGCAAAAGTACGGTAAAATTTATGTTGGTAGAGCAGATTTTAAAGAAATTGCAAGAGCTCAAATTTCTGGAATGAATAATGGAATGCTCAAAATTATTACAGATTTAGAACTGAACATAATAGGTGTTCATATAATAGGCGGATATGCGACAGAACTAATACACATGGCAGAAATGGCAATAAACAACAATAATAAAGTTACTGTGTTTTTAGAGAATATAATGAACTTTCCAACTATGGCAGAAGCATATAGAATTGCAACTTTAAATATTTTAAGTCAAGTAGATAAGCAAAAATAAAATATTGTAAGTTTTATTTATATATTACACAATAACTATGCAATAAATGCGTCATAGGAAATGATAAATTGTTTATTGTAAAGTGTTAGTGATTTTAAGAAAACCCCTATCTAAATCTTTCCCCAAAAAGTGGAGAAAGACTTTAAGAAAAGAAAAAAACAGGTAAAATAGTGAAATACCGAGAAGTTTTTGGTGAAATTTATATTGTAGGGACAATTCGCGAATTGTCCGTTTTCGAAGAAGGACAGGTCACGACCTATCCCTACATGAATTTAAAAAATAGGCAAAAATCGTGAAATATCGTGAAGTTTTTGCGAAAAAACGCAAAAAATAGTGCTAAATTTGCAAAAAGTTACTTGCTAATAGACTTCATCATGTGAGCCAATATCTAATAATTGGATATTTTCATTATCAAGAAAATCAAAAATTAATCTAAAATAATAATCTATTGAACAAGAATAATATTTTTTGAGTTTACCTTGTAATTTGTGAGTTTTTAAAGTAGGATGAAATGGGTCTAATTCTAACAACTCTATACGTTTTTTGAAAATTATTTCAAAATTGGGGTTGTTCTTCATTAACTTCTTTGCTTTCCTGATGAAAGGTTCATCCCAATGTAAATTATACATTTGAAATATCCTTAAATAAATCTTTGGAACTACCAGATTTAGTATTTCCGCTAATCAAGTTTGATTTTGCTTCATTTATTCTATCCAAGATTAAATCTCTTTTGTCTTCAATTAGACCTTTTTGTAAAATTTCTAAAGTATCTTCTTTGGTTTCAATGTCCAAAGTTTCCCAATATTCAATTACTTCATTTAATGTGCTCATAAAAAACCCAATTTTTATTTATATTTAATATTTACCAATTCAAACGAAAATCAAGTTGTTTTATTATTAAACAACATTGCTATAAATCCAATCAGCAGAAGCATCTGGCTTTTCTAAATCAGGAACATCAATATCCCAATAAATAAAACTACCAGATTTTCCAATTTTTACTTTATTAAAATTTTCTAAA
>JBEICW010000333.1:0-4240 GCA_040383785.1 Ignavibacteria bacterium
AAAACTTCACGATATTTCATGATTTATGGTGGTTTTTAAAGTCCCTTTTTTAAAAAAGGAGTGCGAAACCTTTAGGTTTGAGGGGGTATTTTCTTCACAGGACTTTTTAACCACATCTACATTTAGATTTTATAGCAAAGAGAACCACCTCTGTCAGCAAAGCTGACATCTCCGCCAGCGGAGAACATTAAGAATATGCATATTTTTGCACTATTTTTGTATTTTTTTACAAAAAACTTCACGATATTTCACGATTTTTGAAGGTTTTTTATTTTTCAAAGAACTTTCTTTAATCAAGCAGATCCTTAAATCCCACTAATCAAGATTCAACATAATTCATATTGACGTTAATAATACGTAAATATTGTGCATAAAAATTAAGGAAGGGCTCGAAATACCAATAATAAAAAATCAAGGTTAAAGAAAAGTATTTGTTACAAATAAAATTTTTATTTATAAACTTTGTCTTATATATTTGTAATTATTCAAAATAACTTTTTTTTAATACCATTATGAAAATAAATAAAAACCAAATCACATTATTTTTCTGTTTTAGTTTGTTGGCTTTGCTGAATTCAATTTCCGCTTTTTCTATAGAGAAAGCCAAAGCAATCGAGCAAACGGATAAAATTATTGAAGAAGGCAAAATGCTCTATAATACTGAAATCACCTCTTGGAATGGAACAGAAGCTTTTCTTGCTAGTTATAATGGCGACAAAAGTAAAGTTGGGGGCTATTTTTCGTATTATAGCAAAGATAAGAACCAATTTCTGAATGTTTATTATAATAACGACAAAAAATCACCTAAGATCATATTTACCACCAGATTTAGTAATGAATCTAATTCTAATGACGCTGACAAAAATGCAGTAAATACGAGTAATATCAAAAAAGAAAATGTTGAAAGAGAAATGACCGATTACGAGAAACAACTTTTTATTATTCGTCAAAAAACTTTAGATTTATTCCCTACTGATACAATATTCAAGCACTACGACCAAACTAATTTGAATATTATCCCAATGGTTTATGAAGGTACGAAAAAAGTCTATGTAATTACAATAGCGAAAATTGATGGTGTGGTGGTAATGGGCAACGACTATGAGTTAATTTTTGATGCAAATAATAACATTACCTCAAAGAAAAAACTTCATAGTGATATTTTGCCTGTAGATATTGGTAATGACAAAAATCGTGGAATTACGTATCATACTCATATAAAAAGCAGTGGTGAATTGATGACAGTTACTGATGTGGCTATTTTACTACTTTCGGCTAAAGGTGCTGGATGGTTGCAACATTACACATTATCTGGCGAATGGGTAACAATGTGGGACGTAACAAACGAAAAATTTACAATCAAATCTAAAGTAGAATTTGATCGTGAAAATGGGAGATAGGTTTTGAATATATTAAAACAATTAATCAAATTATTATTACTTTTAATTTTATTTTCTAATCAGATGTATTCGCAAGGGTGCAGCGATGCAGGAGTTTGTTCATTAGATATTATGAATGAAAATTCGACTCATAATTCAGAGCAATTATATAATAACACCCTTCAATTTGGGATTGGTTATGGTATAGCTGATAATAATATCAATGTTTTTAATTCATTTTTGGAGTATAGTTTCAATTTACAAGATTTTAGTTTGGACTTTAAAGGTACAATTCTGTCACAAAACGGTAGCGATTATAATTCATTTGGTTTGGGCGATGTATATTTTACAGGTAGTTATAAACTATCGCAAAATTCTATTGTGTCTTTAGGTATGAAATTACCATTAAATAATGCAGATAATACAACAGATATTACTGCTTTTAACGGGAAGAGATTAGAAATTACATTGCCAATGGATTATCAAACAAGTCTTGGAACTACAGATTTGATTTTAGCTTATTCTCATAAAATAGATAATTTTAGTATTTTTTCTGCTTTGCAAGTTCCCATTACTCAAAATAAAAATATGTTTGATAGTACAAAAGCGGCATCTCAAAGAGATAAAGAGTTTAGTGAATTTACATCTACAACTAATTTTCAGCGAAGTTCAGATTTAATTATAAGGATTAATTATCTATTTAAAGTTAATGAAGATATTGATTTCGTGCCAAGTATTTTGCCAATTTATCATTTATCAAATGATAAATATTCTGAATTTACAGGTAATACAGAAGTTATTCGTGAAATTGAGGGTTCAGATGGTTTAACATTAAATCTTAATCTTCAAAGTAAACTTAAATTAGATAATTCATTTATAACTTTAAATATTGGTTTCCCAGTTTTGGTTAGAAAAGTAAGACCTGATGGATTAACAAGAGCATTGGTTTTGGGACTTAATTATGGTTATAATTTCTAATTTATATCACTTTGTACTTATATTTATACAAAATATGTCGAAAAATATTCTCAGAATATATTTATATATTTTAATTGTTACAATTGGGTTGTCATCTTGTAGTAATAAAATTACAAATCAATCAAATTTAATTAAATTAGATGATAAAGTAAATACCGACTATGCTGAATATTCAGCATTTTATGATAATCATAGTGAAATATTATATTACACAACATTTTTGGGTGACCAAGATATTTATGTTTCCCAAAAAATAAAAAATTCTGCAGATACAAACAAATACGAATTTAGCCAACCAATTGATATTAATAGATTAATGGATAGCAATTATTCTGACGAATATTATTTGATTAATACAGAATTAAATGATGGTTCCCCCATAATATCTTATGATGGCAATAGTTTATATTTTGTCGGTTGTAACAGACCAAATGGGAATGGGTCTTGCGATATTTATGTATCAACTAAAAACAAACAAAATAAATGGACTAAAGCAGTTCCATTAGACAATAATATTAATTCACGACAATTTGAGTCTTTTCCATCAATTACAAAGAACAACCAAACATTATATTTTGTTTCAACTCGAGAAACTAAGTATTACTCAGACGGAGAGGATGTTGCAAATAATTATAATATTTGGCAAAGTAAATTTAATGAGAATACTCAAAAATGGGATATTGCCGCTATAGTTGAAAATGTAAATACAGACGGAGCAGAAACTTCACCATTTATCTCAGATGATGGCAAAACTTTATATTTTAGTTCTAGTGAAGGTGAGAATCATTTAGGAGGTTATGATATATATAAGTCTAATTATAATTCAGAAACTAATTCTTGGTCTAAGCCAATTAATTTAGGTAGTGAAATAAATTCCGAACAAGATGAATTGTATTTTAGAATTGATTATAAAAATAATAAAGGATATTTAACCAAAAGTAGTTTAAATAGTTTTGATAATTTTAAATTAGATGCGAAATACTATTTAAATTATATTAAACCTATTGTTCCTTATCCATTTACAAAAATTTTAAATTTCAATACTTATGATACTTATGATATTTATATGGTTGATTTGAATAAAGTGAAAATCAAACAATAAAAAAATATTTTATTCGTAATTTGTTGAAAAATAAGGTTAAAAATGGAAAACAACACTAATATCAATACACCCATACCAACATTTGAACAGATGATGGCACTTTTTGCTGAAACAAGGTCAATAATAGATAGAAATTCAATAGAAGCAGATAAAAGATACATAGAGGCAGAAAAAAGAAGTAAAGAAATTGATAAAAAAATAAAAGAATTAGGTAAACAAATTGGCGGAGTTCATCAATCAATTGGGAAATTAACTGAAAGTTTGTTCTTTAAATCATTAAAGAAGCTGCTAATGGATAAATTTCATGTTCAAATGTTTGAACCTAATACTTATAGAGAGTCTGAAGATAAAACTTGGATTGAAATTGATGCTTTAGCAGTCGTTAATGGTGATATTAATTCTGTATTTATTACTGAAATCAAAACAAAATTTAGCCAAGATGCACTAAAACAGTTAGAAGGCAATTTAAATAAATTTAATAAACATTATCCAGAATTTAAAGATAGAAAAAAGTATGGAATTTTAGCAGTTCCACACCTTACCGAAGCACAAAAGTTAGAAGTATTAAAACGTGGTTTTTATCCTGCTATTATCAATGAAAATATTGCAATGATAGATGCACCAATTGAATTTAAGGCAAAAGAATTTTAATATATTAAAATTAGAAAAATATTACTAATCCAATTTTAATCTACATAAATTGGCAATTCAATTGTAAATGTAGTTCCGTGATTTAACATAGTTTCTCTGACATAAATTTTGCCGTTGTGGTATTCTTCGA
>JBEICW010000334.1:0-4207 GCA_040383785.1 Ignavibacteria bacterium
AAGTGTCATAAAATAAAATCCATTATTATAATTCGTAATGTCAAATGGGATACTATAACTGCTTACTTTCAATTTATTATTAATTATATTATCAATTTTTCTACCTTCATTATCATAAATATTGATTGTAGTAATTTCGTCAGATAATACATCAAACGTAAGATTGTTATTTAACGAAGTTAAGACATTGCCATTATCAAATCTAATAAATGCAGAAGTAGTAAAATCTAAATTTCTAACTCCATTCAAATTACATTGCCCAATCATTGTGTATTTACCTCTTTCAATTTCAGTAAATGTAAGGTCTGTAAGCGAAGTGAAATTAATTGAGTCAACTGTGATAAATGTATTTTCTGAATCGCCAGATAAACCCATAAATGTTAAGTTTAACCATTCACCATAAGTAATTTGAGTAAAGTCTTTATGATCAATTATAATAGTTAATTTACCAATTATATCTTCATTATATGAAACTTTTATAGCAGTATCTTTAATTAATGAGTTTCCAATTGTAACATTTTTAGGGATTAAAAGTGTAGGATTATAACTTAAATATATTTCAGTTTTACTCAAATCTGTTTGAATAATATCATAGTTATTTACACCATTTATTTTTAAATTATAATTTACTAGTACACCCGATTTTGTAGTAAAATCACCAACTACACCACCTTCTAATTGACCAGGCGGCACAGGTAATCTCATTGATTGTGCTACTAATACTATATTTGATTTAAGTACGCAAGGATTTAATAATTCTAATTCAATATTTAATGTATCATTTGCATATCTTGGATTTGTGTATTCAATCCAAATTGTATCTGAACCATTTGGAGCAATTTCCATTGGTAAATTAATTCCAGCTTTTAAACTAAATAAAGTATTTAATCCAGTTAAATTATCAATTGTAATTGGGAATTTATTTGTATTATTAATAGCAATATAATTTGAACTAATTTCATTTTGAAATACAGGGGTATAATAAACTGTATCAACCAAATCATAAACTAGATTTACTCTTTCTGCTTTTAAATCAAATTCAACTTCTGCATCGCAAGGGTCTAAAATCAACTTAACACTTCCGTTATAAATCCCTTCTATGTAATTATTTTGAGTAATTTCAATCTCATTGTTTTGTGATAATTTCTGACCAATTGTAAGATTAGAAGTAAAACCATTAGTAATTATTATATCTTTGATAATTACTTCCAGACCGCTAGGTATAAGTATCTTCAAACTGTTTTTTGAAATTGCATCTTGATTTTCAATACAATTATAAATAAATCCATAATCCAAAGTATCATTTTCGATATTATAAATTACGCCATTTTTCTCACCATTTACTTCTAATTCATTAGTAACATTACATGGTAAAATGGTAAAATTATCTTTAAAAGTTACTTCACCATTTGAAGTTGGTCTAAATCTGACTTGCACATCTGCTGATTCATTAGGTTTTATAGTCAATGGCAAATTTAATATTTCAATATTGGCATTTGTAAATTGAGATGATAAATCAATATCAAACACGCCAGTATTAGAAATTTTAACTACAGTATCTTTAAACATTTCGCAATCTGAAAGAATTGGAAAAGTTATATTTTTAGGTGAAATATCATATTTTGGAATTGAAATTTCTGCTTTGATTGGCAATTCAATAGTTAAAGGTCCTTCTACTGTATTACCATTCAATACTAATTTATCTGTATATTGATTGATTGTATTTGCATTAAAACTAATTGTTAGATCTAATGTTCCACCAACAGGAATTGAAGTTGGCAAAGGTGAATTAGATATACTAAATGGGTTGTTAATAATTTCTTTATCTAAATTGATAGGTACGTTACCAATATTTGTAATTGTAAGTACGGTATCAACTTGCTTTAAATCACATATTAACAAAGGCTTTAAGTTGATTTCCTCATCTGATAATGTATAAGTAGTTTGTGCTTTAAGTTTAAAACCATTTAAAAATAAAGTATCTCTATTTTTACATGGGTCATTTAAAATGATAAACCCTTGGATTTTACCCTCACTTGGCATAGTTAGTCTTGCAGTAAGAGCAATTTCGCCACTTGCAGGAATTATATAAGGAGCAACTTCTAAAATTTTATAATTGCTTAATGGTGATATATTAAGATTAAAACCATCTAATGAAATTAAGTCATTTTTGTTGTTTTTAATTTTGAAAGTAACATCAACTTCAGTATCAATTGTCCCCACCTGCATTTGTAAAGTATCAACTTCAAAATCTAAATCATACTCCAAAAATTTAAGTGTAATGGCTGCAGATGAATCATAACAAATACCTTGGTTTGAATAAATTACTTTATAAGTGCCGTTATCTTTTGTATTAAATGTAAAAGAGTTTGGTGATACTGAAAAACCATTTTTAAACCATTCTTTTTTATCAGCATTTCCTGAACTATTAAAAACAAAAGTTTCGCCTGCACATAAAAATATAGTAGTATCTTTTGTTAAAAATGACGCATCTCTATCATTTCGTAGCACTATTACAGGCTTTTTAACTATACGAATATTAATTATATTTGAACTAACTACACAGCCAGAGCTATTTTCCAAATCTAATCGATATCTTCCAGATTGTCTCACAATCAAAGAATCCCTTTCTTCTAAGTTATTACCAGTAAACAATTTTACATTATCTCTATACCAAGTATATATAAAAAGTGATTTTGATGCAGAAGGAATATCGTTGAATATTACTGTTGTATCTAAGTTACAGAAATCTGTAATTATATCTTTGGTTCTGATACTAAATACAGGTGGTGAATCTTTTTTGAATTCGGTTTGTGCAAATGACTTATTGGCTGTTTGATATGACCTACCTCTACCAACTGTTTCTGCAAAATTAGGGTTGTTGCCATTATTATATCTATAGGCATAAATTCTAAAAAGATATTCATCACCGCAATCTGTTTTTGAATTGTCCCAAAATTCTAATGTTTTTGAATTATCAATGTTCGCTACAACTGTACCAAAACCAATAGGATCACCTACATTATAAACTGTTCCATCAACTGGAGGAATTTGGTTTGTACTAAACTGTTTTTTCACTTTCATAATCAAGTAACCAGAAGTTTTGTCATTTGGATTAATATCAATAAGTGCTTTATCCCAATTTAGTTTAACTGAGTTTCCAACTAAAGTCGCAGTTAAAGTTGGTGCAGTCCATTTTGGTTCCCTTGTTTCTCTCCAAAACCTTTGATTTATATCGGATTGAGCATTATCAGAATTATTTGCCAATCCCTTAGTAATTCTATTTGATGAACAAGAAGTTAGTGAATTACCTGAATCAAATCCATCTACAACCGAATAGCTTACAAGTTTATCACCAGGGGTAACCCTAACACTTGCTCCAATCGGACATTCGCTCCATCTTGCTAATTTTGGTGCATCTATATCATCAAAATCACCAGAAGATTTTGGTGCTTGTGTCATGTGACCAAGAGTATGTACATTTGTAACTTGATCAAAGTCTAAAATTTGAATTAAGTCGCCTTTTTCAGCGATAATTAAAGCTTCAAAACCCCAATTTGCTTCATCACAGTTAAAACAAATTTTATCAAAATATGTAAAGTTCTCTGCGTCAATTTCAATATAACCATCACTTGGGTCAGTATCTACTGCATCAGTCCCTCTTGAATTGATAACGATAACAGTACCTGCTCTCAAATTTCGCCATAAAGCATTATCTCTAAACATTACTCCACCTATCCATTTATTTGGATTTCCTAAGTCATTTAAATTTTCTACGTTATCTCTAACCGAAAACCCAACAATGTTTAATCCATCTTTAATTACAACTAATTCTATCCACTCATCATCTGCATTAGTAGCATTAAAATACTCACTAACGACAATTGACTGTGAGTACAAATTATTTGAATTATGTGTTATAAAAAGAAATAAAATTATTATTACCAAAAATGATTTAATATTTAGTATTTTATTTTTCATTATTTTACTCTAAAAAATTGATTTTTCAATATATATAATTACAAATTTATGGAAAAAAAATAGAATTTTACTTTTTAATAAATATTATACCTTGAAAATTGTATTTTAAAATACTTTTTATTCAATTTAAAACTATATTATTTAAATTTTATCGTTAAAAACATTAATTTTGTGATTAAATTATTGCAATTATACAATTTGATTTTTGCAATATATGAAAAAAAAT
>JBEICW010000335.1:0-4184 GCA_040383785.1 Ignavibacteria bacterium
GACGACCCGCCGGTCGTCTCTACATTTAATAATGCAATAATTGCTTATATTTTTATTTTTATTCTACCGACTCAAAATCGAAGGGGATATGTTTAATTTTGTGATAATTTATGCATCCTTCGTATAATAATTTAGCATCTTTAAATTCGCGAGTTCCTTTAAAATTTTCTTGGTTGTAATAAATGTAATTTTCTTTTATAATTTTAATTTCTTCTTTGCTAAAGACATTTTTATCTTCGGTTTCAGTGTAATCTATCGCTGTTTTGTTTATATTATTATCAATCACACTGTTTTCTTCTTTTGGTTCATCTTCTTCTAAATTCTGAAATTCTCCATAAATATCTTTAAATTCATATTGTTCGATAAATTCTAATGGGTTGTAATCGGCAAAATTATTTTTCTCTGCATAATTATTTAGCATTTCACTCACCATCAAATAATCTTTATAAACCTTCATTAAGTCTTTGGCTCTTTTGATTTTAGAATCGTCTTCTTTATCAATATATGTGTGATAAACATTCAAATCAGACAAAATTTGATTTAAAAATGAACGCATTGAACCATTTAAAGTGTCTCTCATTTGAGAATAAACTTCGGCGGTTTCTCTTGCTGAATTTTGGAATTTACAACTTATTTCTTCCATTATAGAGAAATTTTGTTCGGAGTCATATTTTTCAATTCTTTGACGCCAATGGTGTTTGTTTGCTATGTTAAATAGCTGTCGTGCTGTAATTCTTTTACCGATTAATCCCAAAGAATTATTTGAAACTCTGGAAAAATTTCTTAATTCAACGTATTTCAAAAATAATTTATAATGAATATCCGATTCATTATCTTCTTGATAAATTAATTTATCTCCATCAATAATATCATAATTGATTTTGAAATTTTTAGATTGAGAATTCGACTGTGATTTAGATTGAGAAATATTATTCAATTTTTCTTTGAATTCTTTTTTGATTTCTCTAATCTCGAAGGGAAGACTACTTGTATTAACAACACTTGTATTCATAATATATAACTCCAAATATGGCAGGTAAATAGGGGATAAGCTTAATTTAAAAAAAATTAATATTAAATTAAGCTTATTTATTTTCACAAAATTAAAAATAAACTAAGTATTAGTTTAATCTATTACAGAAATAAATTATATATATAATATTTACATTCTTTCTTTGGATAATTCAGAAAGATTTTGTAAAATTTTACATTTATATACCACAAAGTGTAACAAATTAAAATTTTATTTGTTAATACTTATGTACTATTTATAATTAAAAAATAATTAATTATATTTGTATAAGTAAAGCTCTTCACATCTCAAACAATTAATCATTTATAATTGCGTCAAAAAGTTTTTATAATTTAAATTAAGAGAAATATGGCTTCTGGATTTTTTGCAATTTTAGATGATATCGCTGCATTGATGGATGACGTTGCTATCAACGCCAAAGTTGCTACCCAAAAAACAGCAGGGATACTTGGTGATGATTTGGCTGTAAATGCCGAAAAATCAACGGGCTTTGTTTCATCAAGAGAATTACCTGTTTTATGGGCTATTACTAAGGGCTCATTTATCAATAAGTTAATTATTGTCCCTATAACTTTATTGCTAAATTTATTTTTACCATCTGCGATAATAGCAATACTAGTTTTAGGTGGTTTTTACCTTGCTTATGAAGGTATTGAAAAAATTGTAGAATACTTTTTTCATAGTAAAGACCATAGTAAAAATCATAAAAAGCCACAAGACGAACCAACAGAAGTTGGAGGAATTCAAAATGATGATAAATTGGAAAAAGTAAAGATTAAATCCGCAGTAACCACTGATTTTATCCTCTCTATCGAAATAGTAATTATTGCTTTGAGCACAGTTTTAGACAAAAGTTTATTTACACAAATTTATACTGTTTCAATTGTTTCGATTATAGCTACAATTGGTGTATATGGCTTGGTGGCGTTGATTGTGCGTATGGATGATTTTGGATTTAAGCTGATTGAAATATCGAATAAAAAAGGTTTTTTGAATGCTCTGGGCGAGTTATTAGTAAAAGCGCTACCTATTGTAATTAAAGTATTAGCTGTTGTAGGAACTATTGCATTATTACTTGTTTCGGGTGGGATATTTGCACATAATATTGAATTGTTGCACCACTTTTTACCAGATTTAAACTCCGCAATAAAAGAACTTCTTTTAGGCGTTTTAGGAGGCATCCTTTCATTAATCTTATTATCTATAGCTAGAAAGCTAATATTGATATTTAAGAAATAAAAAATAATAATTGGTGATTGGGAGCGTCAAGTGAATTTATTTTAAATTATTTAATAAAACAGAATTTAAAAAAATTATGTATAGACTATTTATTAGCCATTCATGGAAGTATTCAGATGCATATGTAAAAATTAACAATATGCTCGGTAAAGGTAAAATTCAATATTACAATCATTCGGTACCTAAAGATGACCCTATACATACAAATGGTACCAATAATCAACTATATGATGCAATAGACGCAAAAATTAAAGGTTGTAGTTGTGTGATAATTTTGGCAGGTGTTTATTCTACTTATAGTAAATGGATAAATATTGAGATTGAGATAGCAAAAAAATATAAAAAACCAATTATAGCAGTTGAGCCTTGGGCATCTGCAAAAACTTCAGCAGTAGTAAAAGAAAATGCAACAAAAATTGTAAGTTGGAATTATAAATCAGTTTGTAACGCAATAATAGAATTATCATGAAAAAAGCATTAATAGTAGGAGTTAATTATTATTCAAAAGGTCATCAATTATTTGGCTGTGTGAATGATGCTTATAGTGTCAAAAGTATATTAGAGCGAAATTATGACGGTTCCATAAATTTTGACTGCAAATTAATAACAGCATCAAGTGATTCAGATGCTATCGAGAGAGGCAAATTAAAAGATGCAATTGAAATGTTATTTGCAACAAAGGCTGAAATTGCATTATTTTATTTTGCAGGTCATGGACATATTGAAGTTACAGGTGGTTATCTTTTGGCTAGTGATGCAAAAAGAGGAGATGATGGTGTAGCTTTAAATGAAATTCTAGTTATGGCTAACTCATCGCCGGCAACCAATAAAATAATCATTTTAGATAGTTGTCATTCTGGAATTGCAGGAAATCCGCCTACGACTAAAGATAATGCACTAATCGCAGAAGGTATAACAATTTTAACCGCTTCAACATCTGACCAATATGCTTCTGAAAAAGACGGTAGTGGTGTTTTTACATCTTTATTGGTTGATGCGCTAAACGGAAGTGCTGCCAACATTTTAGGAGATATAACACCTGGAAGTATTTATGCTCATATTGACCAGTCCCTTGGTGCATGGGAACAAAGACCCATTTTTAAAACTAATGTTAGAAACTTTGTATCTCTACGTGAAGCTGCTCCTTCTATTTCTCTTGAAGACTTAAGGAAAATTAATGAGTTTTTTCCAGTTGCTGGTTACGAGTACAATTTAGACCCAACTTTTGAACCCGAACTAAAAGGTAGGGATGAAGGTATGCCATTGCCGATTCAAGAACATACAGAGATTTTTAGTATTCTACAAAAATACAATCGATTAAATTTATTAAAACCTGTGGAGACTACTCACATGTGGAATGCTGCAATGGAAAGTAAGAGTTGTAAGTTAACTGCTTTAGGAGAACATTATAGAAAACTTGCTAAGAATAATAGAATTTAAAAATCTTTGCAATTCATAACTTTAAATTAAGATTTTTTAAAGCATATTTAAAAAAATGCAATTAAATCTGTCATTAATGTAAATTTAAAAAATAACCACAAATATTTAATTCAATATTTACATAGAATTATATTACAAAGTAATCATTAATAATAATTATTGGTGAGTTTTTATAACAAATACGAAATTAATAGATACAAACAAAATGGGTAAGAAAAACCAATCATCAAGGTTGACAAATCAACATAAAAAATCACAAGGTGTAGTAGGGATTTTTGGAGATGGAGCAAAATTACACGATTTAACCGTTCGACAAATATCAAAAATTGTTATTGAACAACTTGAAAAAGAGTTTCCTCAATTGATGTTTCGATATAAAACAATTATTAGAAAAGCAGAGATAAACTTAGCATTAAGGAAAATTGACTCAGAATTAGGACAAACACTTTTTGTTTCAAATTCAAGTATTAAA
>JBEICW010000336.1:0-4180 GCA_040383785.1 Ignavibacteria bacterium
AACCCATTTAAAAAATAATTGTGTTATTTATTATATTATTTTTTTAAAAATTAAAATTTATCAAAAACTATGAGCATTTTAGTATCTACAAGCACAAATATAGACGATTATGAGATTCTAATTAGAAAAAGAGGCGAGGGTAAATACGCATCTTATTGTCCACAATTAAATATTATGCTAACTGGTTATGAACACGTAGAAGTTCAAAACAAAATGTTAGACCATATCGAAAATCATATCAAAGATATGAAAATTTCACAAAATTAATTTGCATTAATATTTAGATATCTTATTAGAGACGTTGCATTCAACGTCTTTTTTTTTAGAAAATAATTGCATCAAACTTTAAAACTCATTAAATATTTACAAATCCTTAATGACATTTCTAAATAAGATATGTATTTATTGTAGATAAAATTTATTTCTATTTTATATTAAAAGAAAAAAATATTTTGATAATTAAACGAAAGTGAATGTTCGTGAAGTCGCTTTTCTTGAGATTTCGACATCCTTCAACCGCAGTGCAGTTTTATTTTTCTTACTCTGTCTCAATATCTCTCTCCAAATCTTTGATTTGGAGAGAGATATTGAGACATTTCTTATTCTTGAAAAAAAAGGTTATTTATTTGTCCCAAAGGTCTTTTCTAATTGCAAGAATATTGAAAATTGTAGAGGTGGCTTTTAAAGCCTTCTTAAAAAACTTCATTAACGAAATGATGTTGCAATTGAACAGCAAGACACAATTGAATTGCGTCTCTAAAATTAAAAAACAGGCAAAAATCGTGAAACATCTTGAAGTTTTTGGTAAAAAATGGCAAAAATATAT
This sequence comes from Ignavibacteria bacterium, assembly GCA_040383785.1. Taxonomy (GTDB): domain Bacteria; phylum Bacteroidota; class Ignavibacteria; order Kapaibacteriales; family UBA2268; genus JBDNHS01. The sequence goes on from JBEICW010000336.1 coordinate 827, forward strand.
TTCAATCTGTGCAAATATTTAATATATTTGATTTATTTAGTCTTATAAATTATAAAATTTGTGTTTATTACAACTATATATATAATTAGGGAAGTATAATATGATTAACTTAAAGTTAATGAGTGGTAATTTAAGAAAGTATAAAACCATAATTAATATTTGGATTTTATCAACTAGTTTAATTGTGTTTACAAATAATATATATGCTCAAACTGCTGATGAAGTTGTTAAAAAAGTGTTGAGTAATTTTGAAATGGTGAAAGATTTTTCTGCTGATATGAAACTCAAAATTGATATTAGTTACCTGAATGCACCCGAAAAATCAGGCAAAATCTTTTTCAAAATACCAAACAAAACTAAAATTGATATTGACGGTTTTTCAATGTTACCTAAGCAGGGAACTGGTAATTTTATCGCTGAAGTTTTGAAAGGTGATAATACAATAATTGCAAATGGAGAAGAAAAAATTGATGGAATTGATTGTATCAGTATTAAAGTTATACCCAATAATCCTAAAAATGATGTTGCAATTATGACAATGTGGGTAAGTTTACAAAATTGGACTGTTATAAAAACTGAAAGTATTACCAAAAAAAGTGGCTCATTTATTATTAATTTGAAATATACCAAAGTTGAAAATAAGTTTATGATGCCATCACAAGTCAAAATTAACTTTAGTGTTCCAGAGTTTAGTTTACCCAAAACAATGACAGGCGATTTTAAAGATAATAAAGAAAATAAACCTAAATCAAAAGATGGTAAAACTGATGGCATAGTTAATATAATTTATTCTAATTATTTTATAAACAAAGGTATTAAAGATGATGTGTTTAAAGATAAAAATTAATCTAAGAAAACTTTTATTTTTACTTTTTAACACCAATTGCGACTGATATTTTCCGTGAATTAAACATAGAACTTTTTCTGGCTCTATTTTTGGATTCAACAATCATATTACTAGAACCTCCTCCGTCAAGGTTCATTGCATCATAACAGCCAATTAGTTTCATTAGAGAAGCTAGTCTTTCCAGAGTCACTCCTCTATTACCCAAATCGTTTGTAGCCTCAACGCAAACCAAATAGATCTTTGACTTGTCTTCGTTATATCCGATTGCAGTTCTGGGTAAGTCCTTTGAAATAAATCTACGTCCTTTGGAACCTTCTTCATAAGCTTGATGTTTTGCAATCCCTTCAGTAACTAATCTTGGAGTGGCACTTACAGAACTTTTGAATAGAATATCAGAGTAAATATTTGTTTGATATTTGAGTAAAATCATTTCACCAATTCTGGGAACTAAGTCTTCTGGGTAATCTTTGCCAAATGAGATTACAAAACCATTTTTTGGTATAGATACAACACCTCTATTCTTTGAAATTACTCTAACTTTAATATCTTTATTAATCAATGGATTATCTAAGTATTCACAGGTTAATTTGATAAGGTCATTTTCAATGTTTTTATCTTGTTCAATTTCTTTTTGAGTTTGTCTAAATTGTTCAATATCAAAACTTTCTTCGGTACTATCTTGTAATTCAAGTGCATCACTAAAGCTGCTCAAAGTTTCCTCTAATAACTTTTCAATTTTTTGCTCTGCAATATATGGAATTTCATCTCCATAGTAACTATTATATAAAATAACACCCGATGAGTCAGAACGTTTGTTTATATTATTAATAGTAAATTCACATAAATTATCACATTTAACAGTGGCATCAATATTAAAAAATCCTATGTAGGGAGTATTTTGATTATCAAAAAATGTAGAACTCCAGCCCTTATATGATTTTAGTTCAATTGGCTCTCCATTGATAAATGTTGGACCTATAGGAGTATTGCTATATGCTCGCCAAAAACTTGTATTAATACCACCAAAGTAATCTGTTTGATTATCCGATGAATCTTCTATTCCTAATAAAGAATGTAATCTACGCAAATCTCTGACAGAATTTCCTGCTTTGATGACTTCAATATCTTTAAATTTAGTTTTACTGATTTCAATTATATGAGAAGAATGATATATTTTACCTCTATTGAATTTTAGATTATAATATTTCAAATCATTATAATCAATTAGATTAACCGTGTCAATCGTAAAATTTACAATCCCTTTTTTTGCAAGTGAAGATTTTGTTTTAGTTTTTTTTGAAGTTTTCTTTTTATAGGTTTTCTTTTTAGAAGTTGCATTTTTTTTTGTTGATTTTTTAGATCTTGCACTAATTTCACTATTATTTACAATAAATGAAAATGAAAATATTAGGCATAAACTAATACAATATTTTAGTATGAAGTTAAAATATTTAGATTTTGTATTTTGCATCAAATTAAAATTATGAAAAAAATAAGTGATTTAAATTATAAATTTAAGCGAAATTGTTAGTTTTTTCTTAAATTTGGAAATTATTTTTAACAAATATAAAAAAAGGTATTCTATGAATTTCGAAACAATAATATTAGAATTTAACGAAAAAATTGCAATTATCAAATTAAATCGTCCAGATAAATTAAACGCATTAAATAAACAAATGTTTGATGATATTTCAAAAGCAGTTGATTTAATTAATGATAATTACGAAATTAAAGCAGTTGTAGTTACTGGCAGTGGAGATAAAGCATTTGCAGCAGGTGCTGATATTGCAGAATTGAATAAATGTAATGCTACAACTGGTGAAGAATTTTCTGCTTATGGCTCAAATGTGATGACTAAGTTAGAAAACTTAAATATCCCTGTTATTGCGGCAGTAAATGGTTTTGCTTTGGGTGGTGGCTGTGAATTGTCAATGGCTTGTCATATTAGATTTGCTTCAGAAAAAGCAAAATTCGGACAACCAGAAATTAACTTAGGAATATTACCTGGCTATGGTGGCACTCAAAGATTGACTAAAATTGTTGGTTTGGCAAATTCTTTGATTTTAAACCTTTCAGGTGATATCATTAATGCCGAAAAAGCAAAACAAATTGGTTTAGTAACTGATATTTATTCTCCAGATGAACTATTGCCAAAAACATTAGAATTTGCAAATAAAATTGCAAATAAAGCTCCAATTGCACTTAAAGCAATTATGCAAACAGTAAAAAAAGCTCAAGATTTAAGTTTAGAAGATGGTTTGAATTTAGAATCTATTGTGTTTGGTGATGTTTGTGGTAGTAAGGATTTTAAAGAGGGTACAACTGCATTTTTAGAAAAAAGAGAAGCGAATTTTATTGGTGAATAAACTTAATGAAATAAAAGATATTAAACAAATCAAACAAAAATATAGTAAATTTTATTGGGGATTATATAATTATATTATAATCCCCATTTTGTCTATATTCAAATTGATATTGAAATACTTTATTCCAAAATTAAAGATTAG
>JBEICW010000337.1:0-4163 GCA_040383785.1 Ignavibacteria bacterium
TAAACACAAATGTAATACCAATTTTTCAATAAATATAATTTATTCATTAATATAAATCATTAATGTACCTGTTTGAACGCCATTATCAATATTTAGAAATTCATTATTAATATTTACGCTATAAATATAACTTCCGTTTGGAACTGTATTGCCCAAATTATCTGTTGCATCCCAAACGTATTCTATATTTTGGCTATTTGAGTTTGTGATATTAACTGTTTTTACTAACGACCCAACTGCCGAATATATATTAATTACCAAATCATAAGGTGTAGTTGCATTATGCGAAAATGATATAGTTGTAAATTGATTAAATGGATTAGGATAATTAGTAGCATTAGATAATACCAAACCATCTATATCTGGCTTTACGACAAAACTAATTTCGGAAGTTGAGAAATTATTAAATAAATCCCAAGCTCTAACTTTTGCTTTGTGCTTCCCTGGCTTTAGATTTCTCAATTCGGCAAATGCACTACCAAATCTGTAATTCACTTCATCGGTTTTGTAATTTGGTGTCAAATCTACTGAAACTGGCGATTCGTCTATCCACGCTTCAATTTTACGACCTATTCCATTACCTGTAGAATTAATTCCTATTGCATCATATAAATCAGCATATAGTAAAGTGTTCGTTCCTACAATATCACCATCTTTAAATGCACGATTATTCATAAATAGTTTAATTTCTGGACCTACGCCATCATTTGCTACAGAACTATCTACTCCATCTACATTAAAGCTATTAACTCCGCCAAGTGCGTGTTCGTTATTATCATTAGTCGCAAACAAGTTAATTCTAATAAATTCTTCTTCAAAATTAACATCTTTAGGTAATACAAATTCTACTTCAAACTCACCATTTTTGACATCTGCTTTGGTTTTGCTTAATAAACCGCCATATTTAGAAAAAGAATACGTACTTGCTTCATCTTTTATTGTTACTTTTTTGTCGGTATCATAAATTGTTAAACTCACTTCACCATTAAAATTTTCAGCTTTTGTTTTACCATCTTGAAGTGTAATAATACCTTTGAATTTATTATTTGTAATTGCTTTTAGATTTTTATTTCTGATACTATCAATATTTATTTCATTTAATTGAGAAACCGCAACTTTATATTTTGGCATCAATAAAGTCATAGTTGGGTCACCAAAAATGAAATATTTTTCAGAGTTTGAGTCATACATTTGTTGTTTTAATAAATACCCTACTTCACCAAGAGTTTTATAACTCCCATCTTGATTTTGAGTAAAAAGAAAATCGTAAAATAGATTATTTAACGCAGCATTTGCACTTGAATAAACTACTCTTGATGCCGCTAATCCACCGATAGCACCACCTTTTGTACTAAATATCAAATCTGAAGTACCATCTCTAAAAGTAGGATTATCAAATTTAGCAAAATCACAAGTTGCGGCAGTTAAAAAGAATAATTTATCATAATTATTCATTAGTAAAATATCTCTATTTCTATCAAATACCTGCTCGTGAGTCATTACTTTTGGATTACCATGTCCAATAAAATTATAAATCAAACTACCAGAATTATTGATTTTGTCCAATAAATATGGTGTCACCGCTGGTTTTCTTCTTGACCTTTCGCTATTTGACAAAAATACTGTTGGGTATTCTGGTAAATAAATTTTATTAGTATAAAAAGTATGAGGAACATAATCATCTACCAAATCTTCAGTTTGGTTAATGTGGGTGGCACCATCATTTCCTTTCCATGTAGGACCATCATCTGCCAACATAATAGTTGAAGTTCTCCATTCGTCGTTAGATGAATTTTTTTCATAATGTTTTAATTTTTCTACAAAATCAAAACCAACACTTGGTGCATCAATCGGCACTCTACCTAGTGCAAGATCAATCAGTTCATCATTACCAACTAAACGAGTAAAATAATCATCAAAACATGATGAATTAATTTCATCTATAGATGGCTTGTTACCACTTGAAATATTAAATGGTGCATCAATTTCATAAACAGGCACATAAGATTTGGTTTTTGAAGTAATACCTCTATAATCAAAATGACCTTTCCCCCACATAATCAAATATTCTGGTTTTGTAGTCCAATTTTGAAGAGTAAATGCTAGAAAATCTCTAATTGCTGTTGGGTCTGTCATACCTGAAGCAAATTCATTCATTATATGTTCAACATCAATAATTGCAATTTTAAGATTTGAAACACTTTCTCTATATTCTTTAAATTTAAGAGCAGAACCCATCAAATCTTTATGAGTTATCAATATTACATTACTATTTGCGAAATCTTCTCTCAAATTAGCAAATTCTATTCTTGAAATATTAGCAGTATTAGTTTTAGATGCAGCAAAAAATCTTTTTGGTTCATTTTGCACTAAATCTGTATTAAAAATAAATTTATCAGCGTCATTCGCAATATTTTTGATAAAAATCGGATTTGTAATGTCAGTGATATCAACTCCGTACTTATTACCTTCAAATCCACTAATATTATATTGAGTAGTTCCGTTAAGAGTTTTATCTGTAAATAATTCAATTTCATTATCAATTGCTACCAAACTGCGAGGGTAGTGGATTTCCAAATAATCAAAAAATGTGATTACTGTACTACTGTTATTGGTAAAATTTATTTTAAATGCACTTCTATTATCTGCTGATACATTTGCAGCTGACCCTGTAAATTCAAATTCATTATAATGGGCATGAATATAATCAGAATTACCTTGACCATCAATCTTTAAATTTTTAGCTAATTCATTTCCATTTTCTAAAAATGTAAAATTGCTTGAATTTACATCTTTATTTGCAACTTGCACTCTATAAAGTATATTTCCACTTCTATCCAAATTATGCAATAAATTTCTAAATGGCTCACTTAAATTAGAACGCCCAACAAATAATCTACCTGAACCCTCTGGGAAAATCATTGTAGTTTCTTCATTGGTAACTATGCTATTGGTATAAACTTTGGGAGTATTGATTGGCGAATTATTATTTTCAACAAAACTTGCTCTTTTGCCAGATTTACCACCCCAAGTAAGCAAATAACTCGCAGAATTAGCAAATGGATTGATATAATGTCTTATTTTGTTTTCTGGTTTTCTATCATAAAGACTTTCGTTGTCTATTCTAAAACCAATCGCACCTTCTGCAAAAAATATAATTGAATTTAATGTTCCGTTTGTTTTGTCTAAAACAATTTCTTGTTCATTTAATTTATTAAATAATGCTGATGGTTGATTTTCATTTAAGTGTTTTCCGCCATTTCCGAATATTTTAATTGTATTAATGTCATCAGTATTTGGATTAAAACCTAATTCTTGCAATTGACTAAGTGAAATACGATAGAAGCCAGTTTTTGGTATTTCAATTTTGAACCAATTACCAGAACTTAATTTTTCTTGTTCTAATGTTTTCCCTACTTTTTTATTCGAAAGTCCATCATTAGCCAAGTCGTAAAGCGATTTTTCTAAACCATTATCAAAAGTTCTAAATTCAATAAATTTCGCCGCTACATTTGAATTTAAAGTATTAAATAAATTTAAACCAGTTAGATTTGATTTACTGTCGTTAGTTGTAATTTTGTATTTAGGAGCATCAAATTTGATAGAAACAGTAATTTCTTCTGGTATTTCAATTTTATTTATTTCTGTATTAAATCTTGCTGCTACAATTTTCAAACTTCCAGCATATCTATTTCTCGCTACGCCTTTATACTTTAGTTCAACCCATTCAGGAGTTGGAAATTGAGAGTAATTATTAATTAATTCGTTTGCACTTATATTTGGGTTGTTTTCTTTAAGAGAAACAGCATAACCATTTTCAAAAGGCGATAAAATTCCATCAATTTCTTTAATTTTACCAATTTTAATATCTTTGATACTAAAACCATTCATAGATGGCAAAGTGATATCAGCTGTTATCGCCAAATTATTTGGAGAATTTTGCAAATAATTATTGCTACTAACACCCAAAATACTTGGTTTAAGCACTTGAATATCTCCATATTTGTCTTGTCTAATTTCCCGTAAAATTGGCTTATATCTAATAATCAATTCTTCTTCAGTTGATTTTAGAACTGTTACACCACTTTTATTTAAATAATTTGTTTCCAAAGCATTAGAAACATATAAACTGCTCAATAGAATTGCAGAAAATATGGTAAACA
>JBEICW010000338.1:0-4154 GCA_040383785.1 Ignavibacteria bacterium
GCTATCAATGACCAATAATATGGCTATAATTCTGTAAACTATTTATAATAAGTATAGATTAAGAAATTAAATTAAGAAATATTAGAGATTAAATTCGCCATTTCTATTGCAGTCATTGCTGCTTCAAAACCCTTATTACCTGATTTAGTACCCGCTCTCTCTAATGCTTGTTCTATACTATCTGTAGTCAAAACTCCCATAACAACCGGCACTCCAGATTGTAATGCTACATTAGAAAGACCTTTCGTAGATTCTGAAGAAATATAATCAAAATGAGGAGTTGCACCTCTAATCACAGCTCCTAAAGCAATTACAGCATCATAATTATTTGTATTTGCAACTTTACTAACTACTAATGGTAACTCAAATGCACCTGGGCAATAAAAAATACTTATTTCATTTTCACTTGAGCCGTGTCTGATTAATCCATCTTTGGCACCTTCTAATAATTTGGCTACGATTAATTCATTCCATCTAGATACTACAATCGCAAATTTCTTGTTTTTTGCGTCAAAATTGCCTTCTATAACTTTATACATAATTTAATTTGGTAAATAATAATGAAAAATTAATATATTTTTTTTAATTTTACTGAAATGTATATGCACAAATCAAAAAATAAATTTTAAAATTTGAAATATATATTTATAAATAACAAAAGAATATCAAATTTATTGTTTTAAAAACATATTTAACTATATTTATAAACCTTTTTATGGGAAATTTCTAATGAATTTACGTTTGATTGCTCTATCTATTGCAATTTTTACTTTTGTTGCATGTAATGACGCAACTGGTCAAAAAAAAGTAGCTTTAAAAACAAAAAATGACTCATTGTCCTATGCTGTTGGTGCTCAAGTAGCATTTAACTTAAAAAAAGATTCTCTTAAAGTAGATGTCGATATGATAGCTGCTGGTCTTAGAGATTACTTACAAGATGACACTACAAAAGTTCAAATGAAAATGGAACAAATCGTAGCTGTATTCCAAAACTTAAGCAAAGAAATACAAGAAAAACAAAAAACTCAAGCAGACAGTAAAGCGAAAGCTGCAAAAGCTGATGGCGAAGCTTTTTTAACAAAAAATAAAAATGAAAAAGGTGTAGTTACTTTACCTACTGGCTTACAATACAAAGTTGTGAAAATGGGTAATGGTCCTAAACCATTAAAAACTGATAAAGTTAAAGTTCATTATGTTGGAAAATTAATTGATGGAACTGAGTTTGATAGTTCTGTAAAAAGAGGCGAACCAGCAGAATTTCCAGTTGGTGAAGTAATTCCAGGTTGGACAGAAGCATTACAATTAATGCCAGTTGGTTCTAAATGGATGCTTTATATTCCATCTAATTTAGCTTATGGTGATGGTGGTGCTGGTGGCGTTATTCCTCCAGGTGCAGTTTTAACTTTTGAAGTTGAATTATTAGATATCGTAAAATAATCTAAAATACTGATGTTTTATAAAAATCAAAAAATGTCGCTTCTTATGAAATTCATAAAAAGCGACATTTTTTTTAGGGGTTATATATGAAAAGGAAAAGAGAAATTTTTTTAACTAAAAATTAAACTACAAAACTACTCTCATCTTCAAAGAGATACAAAATATCTTGTGGAGTTAAATTAGATTGAGCTTTAGAAGCATATTCTTTGAAATTATCGTTCACTAAATTTTTCAATTCTTTTAATGCTTCTTGATAAGTTTCTAAAGGTGGGGCACTAGTAAAATCTAATACGCCGGATCTAGAAGTAGGTAAAGAATTTTCAATTTTATCTAATGCTGTTAATAATATATCCTTTTGCCAAGATGTTGGTTTTTCAGCAATTTGCTTTAATTCCTCCATATTATTAGTTTTTTTAGTTTTGCTCAAACCCAAAGCATCTACTAAAAATGGGTCATAACCCATAGGTGCGGCATTCATATCTTTTACTCTCATAGTTAGAATCCTTCTAATTTGGGAAAATCCATTTATTATATTTAAATTTTTATATTTTTTTTGCTTATATTCAATTAGTTGGTTAATATTATATAATTAGTAATAATTTGGTTATTATTAAACTAAAAATCATAAATATATATCAATTAACTTACTTAATAATATAATCTCCAACCTACGTGCCAAAAATTCTAAAAGTAATTAAATTAGTAATTAAATGTTTATTAACAATTCTTAATTTGAACATAATTGATATAATTGATTTAATTAGCAATAATTTGATGCAATTTAAGTTGATAAGTTGTTTATTCAGAAATTATTTAAACACTTTTTAAATACAAGAAATATTTGTAATTTTGTAGTTATACTATTTAATATTTGCAAAATAGTTATAAACCATTCAATATAAAATTAAAGCTAATTTAATAATCGTAATTTAACTATAATATTTAGGTGATAAATGTCTCAAAATATGGAAAGAAAAGCTCAAGGTGAATTTTCAGTAGGTGATAACTACTGCGTAAAAAACATCGAATTAGCTGCTGAAGGAAGAAAATTAATCGAATGGGCAGAATCACGTATGCCTGTTATGATGAAACTTAGAGAAGAATGGAGTAAAACTAAACCCTTCGCTGGTTACAAAATTGCAGGATGTCTGCACGTAACTAAAGAAACTGGCGTATTAGTTGAAACATTCAAAGCCGCTGGAGCTGAAGTTTATTGGTCAGGTTGTAATCCATTATCAACAAATGATGCAGTTGCTGCTGCATTAGCTGCAAATGGTATCGGTATTTATGCTTGGTATGGCAATCACGAAGATTTTTACTGGTGTATAGAGCGTACATTAGATCCTCGCCCACATTTAACTTTAGATGATGGTTGTGATTTGATTAATACAGTTCACGAACACTACAAAGAATATGCAAAAACTGAAGTAGTTGGTGGAACAGAAGAAACTACAACTGGCGTTCATAGATTACGTTCTCGTGAAGCAGCTGGTGAATTATATTATCCAGTATATGCAGTAAATGACGCAGAAACTAAATGGGATTTTGATAACGTCTATGGAACAGGACAATCTACTTTAGACGGTATTATCAGAGCAACTTCTGTATTCTTGGCTGGCAAAAATTTCGTAGTATCAGGTTACGGTCACTGCGGAAGTGGTGTAGCACTTAGAGCAGCTGGAATGGGCTCAAATGTTATCGCAACTGAAGTAAAAGCAACTGCTGCTATCAAGGCTACATTAAATGGACACCAAGTAATGTCTATGGATGAAGCTGCAAAAATTGGTGATATATTCTGTACTGCTACTGGTGTAAAAGATATTATCCGCAAACATCACTTCGAATCAATGAGAGATGGTGCTATTGTATGTAATACTGGTCATTATGATGCAGAAATTAACATCCCAGAATTAGAATCAATTTCTAAATCAAAAAGAACAATCAGACCAAATTGCGAAGAATATACTCTTAACAATGGCAAAAAAATCTATTTATTAGCTGAAGGTAGATTAATCAACTTGGCTGCTGCTGAAGGTCACCCATCTGAAGTAATGGATATGAGTTTTGCTAATCAATTCTTAGCTCACTTATCATTAGTTCAAAAGCACACTGCTGGCGAAAAATTGCCAATAGCAGTTATTGATATTCCATTAGCTCAAGATGAGTATGTTGCAAAATTAAAATTAGAATCTATGAATATGACAATTGACACTTTATCTGAAGACCAATTGACATACATCAATAGTTATAACGAAGGTACGTAAGCATAAATAAAATATCACTATTTAATTTGTAAGTAGTTAATATTAGAGGGATAGGTCGCAACCTATCCCTTTTTTTTTATGTGGTTCCGACTACGCTCTACCATCAATTTTATCTCTTTTGTTATCTTTAGGTCAAGCGTCTCGCTTGACAAAGAAAACCCTCCCAGCCTCTCCAAATCAAAGATTTGGAGAGGTGGAAGAAAAAAAATAATAATGGGTTGAACGGTCGGCTCGCCCCTTGTTCATAATCAGCACAATAATTACGCAATAAATGCGTCATAAGAAAGTGGTTAATTATTAGAGGTTAGCGGTTAATGATTAAGTAAGTTCATTGAAAAATAAAAAAAACAGGTAAAAATAGTGAAATATCGTGAAGTTTTTGGTGAAAATTTATACTTTAGGGACAATTCGCGACTTGTCCGTTTTCGAAGAAGGACAGGTCACGACCTATCC